>JBFGFW010000418.1:0-2694 GCA_041579395.1 Sulfitobacter sp. | reverse complement strand
GGTGCCAGCGCGTTGACGGTGATCGCGTCGCCCGCCAACTCCTTGGCCAAAATCTTGCTTAGGTGGATGACGGCGGCCTTGGACGCGGAATAGCTATAGGCCCCGTCGCCCATCTCGCGTTCGCCCATGACGGACCCGACGTTGACCACCCGCGCCGGATCGTCGAGCGTTCCGTTCGCGCGCAGCATCGGCAGCAGTTTCTGCGTCAGATCGAACAAGCCCGCGACGTTCACGTTCATCACTTTTTCCCAGGCCTTGAACGGGAAACCACCCAACGGCGCGCCCCAGGTGATGCCCGCGTTGTTCATCAGGATATCAAGGCGATCGGTGCGTGCCTTGACGGATGATACCATCGCATCGACGCCCGCCTCACTGCCGACATCGCCCGCAAATCCGATGGCCTTGCCGCTGGCCCCCATAGCGTTCAACTCTTTGGCGACGGCCTCGCACGCCTCGCCCTTGCGGCTGGCGATCAGCACGGTGGCCCCGGCGCGTACCAGCGCCTCGGCTGCCATCCGACCGATGCCGGTGGCCCCGCCGGTGACAAGGGCGGTCTTTCCCTCAAGCCCGAAAAGTGTCTGAATATCCATGTCTCAAAACCCCCTTAGCTTGGCAACCTGGCCCGCATGATAGCCATAATCGCCCAGCCATTCAGCACCCACACGGGCGCGTTTCATGTAAAATCCGATGTCGTAGGCGTCGGTCATGCCGATGCCACCGTGCATCTGAACCCCCTCTTGCACGGCCAGTTGCGCCGTCGAAGTTGCCCGCGCCTTGGCCAGCGACACGGCCAGCGTGGCGTTTTCGGGGTCTTCGTCCAGCTTGCGGCCCGCGTGCAGAATGGCCGATGCGGTCACTTCGATCTCGCACCACAGATGCGCGGCGCGGTGCTGCAAGGCCTGAAACGATCCGATCAAGGTGCCGAACTGCTTGCGCTCTTTCAGATATCCGACGGTCATGCCAAATGCCCCCGCAGACAGCCCGGCCATTTCGGCGGCCAAGGCGGCCTGACCAGCTTCAAGCGCGGGCTTGAGAAGGGTCATTGCACTGTCGACCTGACCCAGCACATCATCGCCCGTCGCCGCCACATTGTCAAAATCGATGCGCGCAGAATCCCGCGCGTCAATCATGTTTTGCGCAGTGCGGGTGATGCCTTCGCGGTCGCTGGGAATGTCGAAAAGGGTTAACCCATCGGCGGTGCGCGCCAGCACCAGCAGACGGTCCGCCAGACCACCATCGACGACAAATGTCTTTTTGCCCGTAAGGCGAAACCCATTGCCGTCGCGCGTGGCGGCCATCGATGTGCCCATCGGATTGAACTTTGCCGTTTCATCCACGGCCAAGGCATAGGTCGCGGTGCCGTTCGCAATCGCGGCCAGCGCCTTTTGCGCGCGGGCGTCACTGACATGGCGCAGCGCGGTGGCGGCGATCACGGCCGTGGACAGGAACGGGCTGACCACCAGCGTCTTGCCCATCTCGTGCGCCAACACGCCTGCGGCAGCGTGGCCCATGTCGGACCCGCCTGCAGCTTCCGGGACCAGCACGCCGGCCCACCCCATTTCCGCCATGTCTTTCCACATCTTGGCATCATGGGTTTTGCCCGCATCGCGCAGATCGCGGAACGCCTTTACCGGCGCGGATTTATCAAGGAAGCCACGCGCGGCATCGGCGAGCATGGTTTCGTCTTCGGTCAATACCAGTTTTGTCATCATTCTATCCCGGAAGCCCAAGCACGCGGCGCGAAACGATGCTCAGCATCACCTCGCTGGTGCCGCCTTCGATTGAATTGGCCTTGGTGCGCAGCCAATCGGCGGGGCGGTTGCCAAGCGGGCCGTCCCATTCCAGCGCGTCGCTGCCGCCCGCGGACATCAGTAATTCATGGCGCTGCTTGTTCAATTCGGTGCCCATGTATTTCAGCATCGCCGACGCGTCGCCGGCACCCGTTCCGGCCTCGGCCTGATCTTTGTAGCGTTCCAGCGTCAGGCCGATGGCCAATGCGTCAACCTCGCAACGCATGGCATCGGCGCGCAGGATCGTGTCCATCTCGCGGCCATCGCCCATCGATTCGTTCAGCACTGCCCCCAAGGCACGCCCCCCCGACAGGCCCTGCCCCCCGCCCGAGATCATCTCGCGCTCGTGGGTCAGCAAATATTTCGCTACGTCCCAACCGCGGTTTTCATCCCCGACGATCTGGTGCTTGGGCACTTTCACGTCGGTGAAGAACGTCTCGCAGAATACCGACGCACCCGAGATCAACTTGATCGGGCGGGTCTCGACGCCGGGGTCCGCCATGTCGATCAGCAGAAACGAAATGCCCTTGTGCTTGGGGGCCTCGCGGTCGGTGCGGACCAGCGCAAAAATCCAGTCGGCCTTGTCGGCGTAGGACGTCCAGATCTTCTGGCCATTGACCAGCCAATGATCGCCCTTGTCTTCGCCCCGCGTCTGGACGCTGGCCAGGTCGGACCCGGCACCGGGTTCCGAATACCCCTGACACCAGCGAATCTCACCGCGCGCGATCGGCGGCAGATAATGCAGCTTCTGTTCATGTGATCCGAAATGCAGCAATGCGGGGCCAAGCATCCAGATGCCGAAACTTTGCAGCGGGTTGCGGGCCTCGATGCGGTCCATCTCTTCGGTAAAGATTTTTTCCTGCGCGCGGGTCAGTCCGGCACCGCCATATTCCGTGGGCCAGGT
>JBFGFW010000417.1:0-2731 GCA_041579395.1 Sulfitobacter sp. | reverse complement strand
GAAGCACCGGGAACTTGAACGGCTTTGTTACATAATCATTGGCACCTGCATCCAGCCCCATGATGGTATCGGCGTCGCTGTCGTGCCCCGTCAGCATCACGATCGGGCTTTTCAAACCTTGGCTGCGCAGGTCACGGCACAAATCGCGCCCGTCTATGTCGGGCAATCCAACGTCAAGAATCACCAGGTCATACAGTGCCTCTTGCGCGCGGGATTTGGCGTCGACACCGTTGGCCGCCTCGAAAACGTCAAAATCTTCCGTCAGCAACAACTGTTCGCTCAGCGCGTCGCGCAGGTCGTCGTCGTCATCCACAAGCAAAATTTTCTTTAACTGGGCCATTTGAACTCATCCTCTACAATTCAATTAGAAGTGTGATCACGAACCTGTGCGCACAAGAGGTGCGACGATATATTCACGGCACCGTGCGCAAATCATCGCAAATGTTTCAATTCCCCCGCATCTAACCTAAGTATTTGCCAACAGTCGCACGAAAGATTTCAGCATCATGGCTTTTGGACCAGATATCACCGAACAATTGGCCCGCGCCCGCGCTGATCTGCGCATGGGCGTGCCGATTGTGTTGACAGGTGCGCGCCCCGTGATGGTGCTGGCGGCTGAAACGCTGACGGTTCAGCGGCTGACCGACCTATTGGCGCTTGGCGGCGATCCGGTGTTGGCGATCACCGCGCGGCGCGCATCTACGTTAAAGGCACGTGCCTATGACGGCGATCTGGCCCGCGTCCTGTTGCCCCGTGATGCAACCCCGCGGTGGGTGCAGTCGGTGGCCGACCCCGCCGATGATCTGCGCAGCCCCATGAAGGGGCCGCTGGCCTGCGCGCGCGGCGGGGATGCTACAGCTCATGGCGTGGCATTGCAGATCACGAAATCTGCCCGCTTGCTGCCCGCTGCGCTGGTCCTGGACCTGCCGGATGCATTCAGTTTTGCGCAAGCGCACGGGTTGACCACACTTGATCTGGCCGGTGCCTTGCCCGTTCTGGCGGCGCGCAGCGTGTTGCATCCGGTGGTGAACGCCCGCCTGCCGATGGAGGTGTCAGAGGCCGGACGTCTGCATATTTTCCGCCCCGAGGACGGCGGCGAAGAACATTACGCCATCGAGATCGGCCGCCCGGACCGCCGCGAACCGGTGTTGGCAAGGCTACATTCGGCCTGCTTTACCGGCGATCTGATGGGCAGCCTGAAATGCGATTGCGGCCCGCAGTTGCGCGCAGCCCTGGCGCAGATGGGTGTCGAAGGGCATGGCGTATTGCTATATTTGAACCAAGAAGGGCGCGGCATCGGGCTTGCCAACAAGATGCGCGCCTATTCCTTGCAAGATCAAGGGTTTGACACGGTCGAGGCCAATCATCGCTTGGGGTTCGAAGATGATGAGCGCGATTTTCGCCTTGGTGCGGATATCCTGAAATCAATGGGCTTCTCGGCGGTCAGGTTGCTGACCAACAACCCGCGCAAAGTCGAGATGATGGAAGCAATCGGCATCATCGTGGCCGAACGTGTGCCGCTGAAAGTGGGTGAAAACCGTCACAATCACGGCTATCTTGCCACCAAAGCCGCCAAATCGGGGCATCTTCTGTGACCCCGGACGATCTTGTCCTGACGCGTCGGGGGCTACGGTTTCAGGGCCAGACCTATCCCTGCACAATCGGCAGGACCGGCATCACCTCGCACAAAAAGGAAGGTGACGGGGCCACCCCTGCCGGGATTCACCGGATCGTCGGGATGTTGTATCGGCCTGACCGGCTGGCGGCACCCGCAGATTGGGCCAGACCGATTGGCCCGCCAGATCTGTGGTCAGATGACCCCAGCGATCAAGATTATAATATGATGGTGACTGCGCCGTATCCGCACAGCCACGAAAAACTACGGCGCGCCGACCCGCTTTATGACCTGGTGATCCTGACCGACTGGAACTGGCCCTATGCCGTGAAAGGCCGCGGATCAGCGATCTTCCTGCACCAATATCGCCGCCCCGGCTATCCCACGGAAGGCTGTATCGCCCTGTCGCGGGCACATCTGCACAGCATCGCACCCAAGATCAAATTCAGCACCCGGCTGATCATTGCGTAGGGTGGGTTTCTAACCCACCACCCGCTCGCCGAAGATGGCCGATCCGACCCGCACATGCGTGGCACCCATGGCAATTGCCTTTTCGAAATCGCTGCTCATCCCCATCGACAGATCGGCCAAGCCATTGCGCGTGGCAATCTTGGCCAGCAGCGCAAAGTGAAGCGACGCTTCTTCGTCCACCGGCGGAATGCACATCAATCCCCGCACGGGCAGATCAAGGCTTTGACATTCTTTGATAAATGCGTCGGCATCCTCGGGCAGAACACCGGCTTTCTGGTCTTCTTCGCCAGTGTTCACCTGAATGAACAGACCGGGACAGCGCCCCATTTCCTGGGCCAGGCGCGCCAATCCTTGGGCCAATTTGAGGCGATCCAAAGTGTGGATGGCGTCGAACAACTGCATGGCCTGCCGGGCCTTGTTGCTTTGCAGTGGCCCGATCAAGTGCAGATCAATTCCATCATAGTGCTGTTTGAACTCGGGCCATTTACCCTCGGCTTCCTGCACACGATTTTCACCAAATGTGCGGTGGCCTTCTTTCAAAACCTCCTCAACCCGTTCGTTGGGCTGAACTTTGCTGACCGCGATCAGCGTGACGCTTCCTGCCGTGCGACCTGCGGCTTGTTCTGCTTTGGCAATGCGAGTGGT
>JBFGFW010000416.1:0-2732 GCA_041579395.1 Sulfitobacter sp. | reverse complement strand
TGGGCAATGTACATATCAACTGGTACGCCGACGCGACACTTAACGTGTCTGCAAACTGCATTGACCGGCACCTTGCGACCCGCGGTGATCAGACAGCTATCATCTTTGAACCTGACAGCCCGGACGAAGGCGCACAGCACATCACCTACAAGGCACTGCACGACGCCGTCAGCCGGATGGCGAACGTGCTGAAGGATCAAGGCGTGTCCAAGGACGATCGCGTCATCATCTATCTGCCGATGATCCCAGAGGCCGCATATGCGATGCTGGCCTGCGCGCGGATCGGCGCAATCCACTCCATCGTCTTTGCGGGCTTTTCGGCAGATGCCTTGGCTTCACGGGTCAACGGGTCTGACGCAAAAGTTGTGATCACCGCTGATTATGCGCCGCGCGGCGGACGCCAAACTCCCTTGAAGTCTAACGCAGACGAAGCATTGCTGCACTGCAAGGATACCGTCAAATGCCTTGTTGTGAAACGGACCGGCGGCCAAACAACATGGGTTGAGGGGCGCGATCTGGACTATGGCGCGCTTGCGGCTGCCGCCTCCCCCGACTGCCCACCCGTCGAGGTCAGTGCCGAAGACCCGTTGTTTATCCTCTACACCTCGGGTTCGACAGGCCAGCCAAAGGGTGTGGTTCACACCTCCGGCGGCTATCTTGTTTACGCAGCCATGACGCAAGAACTGGTCTTCGATTACCACGATGGCGATGTCTATTGGTGTACGGCGGACGTCGGCTGGGTCACTGGCCACAGCTATATCGTCTATGGCCCGTTGGCCAACGGCGCGACGACGGTGATGTTTGAAGGCGTGCCCACTTATCCAGACGCCAGCCGCTTCTGGCAGGTGTGTGAAAAGCACAAGGTAAACCAGTTCTATACCGCCCCAACGGCTTTGCGCGCGTTGATGGGCAAAGGCGATTCCTTTGTTGAGGGTATTGATCTGAGCAGCATCAAAGTGCTGGGCACCGTTGGTGAGCCGATCAATCCTGAGGCTTGGAATTGGTACAACGAAGTCATCGGTGGCGGGCGCTGCCCAATCGTCGATACATGGTGGCAGACCGAAACAGGCGGCCATTTGATGACCCCCCTGCCCGGAGCACATGCGATGAAGCCCGGCTCTGCAATGAAGCCATTCTTTGGCATCAAACCCGTCGTGCTCGAACCTGCATCGGGCAAAGAAATCATCGGCAATGATGTTGAGGGCGTGCTCTGCATCGCAAGCAGTTGGCCCGGACAAATGCGCACCGTTTGGGGCGACCATGATCGGTTCGAGAAGACCTATTTCTCTGATTACAAAGGCTATTACTTCACGGGCGATGGCTGCCGCCGGGACGAAGACGGCGACTACTGGATCACGGGGCGTGTCGATGATGTGATCAACGTGTCTGGCCACCGGATGGGTACTGCAGAAGTTGAAAGCGCACTCGTCGCGCACCCCAAAGTCGCCGAAGCCGCTGTGGTTGGCTACCCACATAAGATCAAAGGCCAAGGCATCTATTGCTATGTCACCCTGATGAATGGCGAGGAGCCAACCGAGGAGTTGCGTAAGGAATTGCGCATGTGGGTGCGGACCGAAATTGGCCCGATCGCAGCACCTGATTTGGTCCAGTGGGCACCGGGCCTTCCAAAAACGCGGTCCGGTAAAATCATGCGCCGTATCCTGCGCAAGATTGCGGAAAATGACTTCAGCGCATTGGGCGATACGTCAACACTGGCTGATCCATCCGTCGTCGACGACCTGATCGAAAACAGAATGAACAAGGAGTGAGACATGCGTAACTACAGTAAAGTACCGGTTCTTATTTTGCTTGGGCCCCCTGGTGCAGGCAAAGGAACCCAGGCGAAGATTCTGGAAGACGAATTCGGTCTGATCCAGCTTTCTACGGGGGATCTGTTGCGGCAGGCAGTCGCGGCTGGCACTACTGCGGGCAAGGCAGCCAAATCCGTCATGGAAACGGGTGGCTTGGTCAGTGACGAGATCGTCATCAACATCCTGCGCGACCGCCTTGGCGATCCTGATTGTGCGGCGGGCGTCATCCTTGATGGTTTCCCCAGAACCATCCCACAGGCGGAAGCCTTGTCAGACTTGTTGGCGTCCTATGGCACACGGGTGCATGCGGCAATCAGCCTTGAAGTCGAAGACGATGCGATGGTGGAGCGTATCTCAGGCCGTCACACCTGTGATGGATGTGGCGAAGGGTATCACGAGACCTTCAAACGCCCGACCGTTGACGGCACCTGTGACAAATGCGGTGGGCAGAAATTCCGCCGTCGTGCAGATGACAACGCCGAAACCGTGCGCCGCCGCCTTGTCGCCTACCATAGTGAAACCGCACCGCTGATTGCGTTTTATGAAAAAGCTGGCGCGCTTCAGACATTGGACGCGATGGGCGACATTGACGCCATTACTAACACTCTGCGCCAGATGGTTCGCCCCCTCGTCGTTGATGTGCGCGGCGTTCACGCCGCCAATAAGAAGTCAAAAACAACTCAGATGGAGGAAACACAATGAGTGAACAACCAGACCCAAAGGCATATTGGGCAGCCAATATGCGTGTCATCAAGATCAGTCTGATTATATGGGCTATCGTTCCATTCGGCCTTGGCATCCTGTTCCGGCCGCTGCTTTCGGGCATTCAAATCGGCGGCACTGACCTTGGCTTTTGGGTGGCCCAACAGGGGTCGATCCTCGTCTTTCTTGCGATCATCTTTTTCCACGCATGGCGGATGA
>JBFGFW010000415.1:0-2733 GCA_041579395.1 Sulfitobacter sp. | reverse complement strand
GTCCCTGTCGGATCGTCGATGGGCGGATGGCAGGCACTGTTGCTGGCCCGCGCACTGCCGGAACGTATCGCGGGTCTGGTCACCATCGCTGCTGCCCCTGATTTTACCGAAGATGGTTATTGGGCCAGCTTTACCGATGCGCAAAAGCAAGAACTGGCGACATCCGGACAAATTGCCCTGCCTTCCGACTATATGGAGCCCTACATCATCACCCGGCGTTTGATCGAAGATGGGCGCACCCAGTTGATACTGCGGAGCCCACTTGATCTGCCGTTTCCGACGCGATTCTTGCAAGGCACTGCAGATACCGCCGTCAGTGTCGCCACAGCCACCGCGCTGCTGGACCACGCGCAGGGGCCTGACATGCAGTTGCTGCTGGTGAAAGATGCGGACCATCGGTTTTCAGACGCCAGATGCCTAAGGTTAATCGTTGAAGCAGTCGTCGAGGTATTATCTTTAGACGTCTGATCTGATACACAAAAAAGTTAATCCGCACCTAGCCCAGAAAGGCCTAATGCAATGCGCAAGCCCGCCAGCATGTGGAGCCTTGAAACCTTTGGAAGGGTGCGCCTGTCCAAGCATTTCTTTATGCGAGATTTCCTCTATTCCGAAATTTCCGGTTTTCACGGCATCCCGAACATCCCCGACAATCCGGACGTTGCCATCGCGAACGGGCGTTCGTTCTGCACGTCACTGCTGGACCCGCTGGAAGAAACCTTTGGCCGGGTCGCGCTGCGCTCCGGCTATCGCTCGCGGGCGTTGAATGACTATGGCAACCAGCACGCGCTGAATTGTGCGGCCAGTGAGAACCCGATTGAATGCCATATCTGGGACCGTGACGCAGGCGATCAGGCCATTGCAGGGGCCACGATCGTTATCCCGTGGTTTTCAGATCAATATGATCTGGGTCGCGATTGGCGCGATTTGGCGTGGTGGGTACATGATCATCTACCCTATTCCGAAATGTGGTTTTTTCCCAAACTTGGCGCGTTCAACCTGGTGTGGCGGCCCACACCGCTGCGCACCATCTCAAGCTATATCGCGCCCAAGGGGATGTTGCTGCGGGCAGGGCAACCATCATCAGAGCCCCTTGAGCAGCGGCAATCGCGCTACGCAGACTTTCCACCCTTGCGCGCTATTGCTTATCCGTGATGATGTGCACAAACGTTTGGACAGCGCACGGCACTTGGGGGCACCACAGATGATCAGCGACGCTATCCATGGCTGAACCTCTGGTTTTGCTCCCCGGATTGATGTGTGACGCGCGGGTTTTCTGGCCGCAGATCGCTGAACTGTCTGCGCGGCTAGCGGTGACCGTGGCCCCCGTTACCCAAGGGGAACGCATCGAAGAGATCGCATCGGGCTTGCTGGACCAACTGCCCAAACGCTTTGCGCTGGCCGGATTGGGGATCGGCGGGGCCGTCGCGATGGAACTGATGCGCCGTGCGCCGGACCGGGTCAGCCGGATTGCGCTGATTGATACCACACCGCTGGCAGAAACGCCCCAGGCCGCGGCGGCGCGCGAGATGATGATCGTCAAGGCGCGGTCGGGCCGCATGGCAGACGTGATGCGTCAGGAAGTGCAGCCGACCTATCTCGCACCCGGACCGGAACGCGCCGCCGTGATGGAGATTGTTTTGGACATGGCCGATACCCTTGGTCCAGACGTCTATGTACGCCAATCCCGCGCTCTGCAACGGTGCCGCGACCAGCAGGCGGTCTTGCGTAAATGCAAGGCACCCGCTTTGGTGATGTGCGGGGAATTTGACAAGATCAACCCAATTAAACGCCACAGCTTCATGGCGGAATTGATCCCGAACGCGATCCTGAAAGTGATCGAAGGTGCCGGCCATTTGCCGACCCTGGAACAGCCCGAAGCCACGACGGCGGCGCTGCTAGAGTGGATGAAGATGCCGTATGTCCTGCACTAGGGCCGGAATTATCTGAGCGAGGCCAAGATCTGCGCGCGCTTTGCTTTGTCCACGACCTGGACCGGGCGCACAGGCTCCAACGTATCTGTGTTGAAAAAAGGCGTATCCTTCCAACGTCCTGACAGGCGTGCCCCCACAATGCGCTGAAACGCACCCCAGATGAAACGATGCAGTCCCTTGTGCGTGGGCTTGCCCGATGCGGTCGCAATGAAGGCGCTGGCGATCACGGGGCCAAGCGATTCCTGATCTTCCAGAAGATTGGTACGGATGCTGGCAAACGATACCTTGGGGTTTCGCATGGTGTTGAACATGATCGACCCGCAACATTTCGCATGCCAGCGCAGGAGGTTCTTTGGCCCAAAGGCAAAGACGGCCAGTTGATCATGACCTTGTCGAAAGCTGACCCGGTCCGGAGATGTCTGGAACAGCCCGACGGGGTCGGGGGCGGGATCGGGCTGACCGGAAAACACCTCGGCGGCGCGGCAGTCGGCGCAATAGCACACGGCGTGGCTGCCGGTAGAAGGAGCAACACCCCGCAACGTCCCCCGAATCGTGCCACATGAGCAGCGAAACGCGACGTCGCGGGGTGCTTGGAACTTCATGCGGCTGCGTTGCTGTTGGCAGCCTTTACAGTCTTGGCCTCTAACGGCGTCGCCTGATTTGCATCAATGAACTTCAGCACCAGCGGGCGGATGTTCTCGCGCCAGCTTTTGCCTGCGAAAATGCCATAGTGACCGGCACCGTCTTCCAGGTGGCTGGCCTTCTTGCTGTCGGGCAGACCGGTGCACAGATCAAGTGCCGC
>JBFGFW010000414.1:0-2733 GCA_041579395.1 Sulfitobacter sp. | reverse complement strand
GATCGACGATATCAGCCCCATCGAAATGATCAGCAGGGCCGCGTTCCAGCTTTGATCGAACCCCGTATAGATGATCAATGCCGCGATGATGGCAAACAGACCGGTGTTTTTCAGTGTCTGGTTCATGCCGATTGCCCCTTGAAAAGGCCGGTGGGTTTAAACAGCAGCACGATCAGCAGGATCACGAAGCTGACCGCGAATTTGTAGTCGGTGGACATCAGCTGCACCAGGCTGTCCGGCTCAAGCCCGGCAGGCATGAGATAGCCCAGAACCTTTTTCCACGCGTAGGTGATCGTCACTTCGGAAAAGGCGATGACGAAGCCGCCGGCGATGGCACCCACCGGGTTTCCCAGGCCGCCGACGATGGCCGAGGCAAAGATCGGCAAAAGCAGTTGGAAGTAGGTGAACGGCTTAAAGGACTTGTCCAGACCGTAAAGCACCCCCGCCGTGGTGGCGAGGCAGGCGACGATGATCCAGGTGATCATCACCACGCGCTCGGGGTTGATGCCCGACAGCAGCGCCAGATCTTCGTTGTCGGAATAGGCGCGCATGGATTTGCCCGATCGCGTCCGGTTCAAGAACCAAAACAGCAGCGCCACGACAATGATCGCAGTGATCACGGTCAGCCCTTGTGTGGTCTTGATCGCCAGACCTTCCTCAAGACCGGTCATCGTTTTGAAGGTTCGTGCCGAGATGATGAACCTTTCGCCGTCCAGAAAATTTTTGTCGTCCGCCCCGATGATAAAGCGGGTGATGCCATTGTAGATAAAGGTGACGCCCAACGACACGATCACGAAAATGACCGGTTTCGCCTTTTTCTCGCGGTAAAAGCGGTAGACCAGACGGTCGGTGCCAAGCAACAGGCCGATCGTCAGCAAAATCGCAAAGGGCAGGGCGATCAGCGCCGTGGGCAGCACCCAAAGATGCAGGCCGATGGCCTGAAAGCCCCACGTGATCAGCACCGCTGACATCGCGCCAAGCGCCATGGTGTCGCCATGGGCGAAGTTGGAAAAGCGCAGGATGCCATAGACCAGCGTCACCCCAAGCGCCCCCAGTGCCAGTTGCGATCCATAGGCGATGCCGGGAACCAGCACATAATTGGCCAGTGCGACGAAAGCGTTCAGTAAATCCATCAGTTGCAAGTCCCTAAATAGCTGATGACAAACGGCCCGTCAGCGTAATGCACGGTATAGCGCGCGGCCTCGTCTTTCGCGATGCTGACCAGATGGCGCGCGGCAAACGTGCCACCCGCCAGCGACAGCGCCATGCCCGATTTCACGCCCAGCAGGTCGATCGTTTCGGCGTCGGTGATCATTTGCGTCTGCACCATTAATTCCTCGGGCGTCAGCCCACCGGCCACCCCGGTGATCTGGGGCGCGAATTTGGTTTCCGTGCAGGGCTCGGCCTCGACACACTCGGTTGTGAATGTGCAGGTCAATTTGATTTGCTGGCGAAACGGGGCGGTGTCCGGGGTCAATACTTCCATCCCCGGATCGGCTGCGTGATCGCCGTCTGAATGGGTGTCCTGCCCTAAGGCAGGCGTAAAGGCGACGAGTGCGAGAAAGACCAGCAACCGCATCCCTAGCCCCCCAGGAACGATTTGCGAACTTCTGGATCAGCGAGAAGTTCCTTGCCTGTGCCGGTAAACGCATTGGCACCTTGCACCAAAACATAGCCTTTGTCAGCGATTTCAAGAGCTTGCCGCGCGTTTTGTTCCACCATCAGAATGGGGATACCGGTGCGGGCCACTTCGATGATGCGGTCGAACAATTCGTCCATCACGATGGGGCTTACGCCCGCGGTAGGTTCGTCCAGCATCAGCACCTTGGGCTGGGTCATCAGCGCGCGGCCGACGGCGACCTGTTGGCGCTGACCGCCCGACAACTCGCCCGCCGCCTGATAGCGTTTTTCCTTGAGGATCGGAAACAGGTCATAGACCTGCGCCATGGTATCGCGAAAATCGTCGCGCCGGATAAACGCGCCCATCTCAAGGTTTTCCTCGACCGTCATCGACGTAAAGATGTTCGAGGTCTGCGGCACGAACCCCATCCCCTTGGCCACCCGGTCCTGCGGGGACAGGGCGGTGATGTCTTCGCCGTCCAGGCGCACATGGCCCTGACGCACGTCCAGCATGCCAAACACCGCCTTCATCGCCGTGGATTTTCCCGCGCCATTGGGGCCGACGATCACGGCAATCTCGCCTTTTTCGACGGCGATGGTGCAGCTGTGCAAAATATCGGGGCCTTTGCCGTAACCGCCGGTCATGCTTTCCCCGATCAGGAAGGGGCCGCCGGGGGCCGGATGGGCGACGCCGCCCTGCTTGACCGGCTGTGCCGTGCCTTGCCCCTTGGGGTTGCCGATCGAAAGATCCTTGTTGCCCCGGTCGCCATATGGGTCGCTCATGTCAGTCTCTTTCACTCGGTGCCTTTGGCGGGCGGTTCATAATTATCAGCGCAGGAAATCTCGTCGGCGCAGACGTCACGCAGCATCATCGCAACCTCGAATGACAGGTCATCCATCTCTTTCAGGGGCAGCGTGTCGGCAGCGTCCAGATAGACCATGATCCGCGCAGCGCCGACCTCTGACAGCATCACCGCGCTCATGGTGCGGTCGCCTTCGATTTCATCATATTGCAGGTGGCGCAGGGTCAAACCTTGGGGCGTCACGATTTTGTCGACCTGCAACACTTCGGGCTCCGCACTGCTTTCGGCAGCAATTGATGCGGCATAGGTG
>JBFGFW010000413.1:0-2742 GCA_041579395.1 Sulfitobacter sp. | reverse complement strand
TATCTGCTGCGTGACACGCGCAACCCGTCCAGCGTTCTGTCGGTCAGCAAATCGGCGCGCGACAACGCCCGTCTGGTCCGCACCGCTCTGACCACCGAGGTCTGGGAGGCGGTCAACGAAAACTGGATGGTCATGACCGACCTGCTGCAAGAGCCGGTCAGACAGAAAGACCTGCCATCGGTTCTGGCCACCATTCGCCAGCATTCGGCCCTTGTGCGCGGTGCCTTGCACGGCACGATGCTGCGCAATGATATCTATGATTTTTCGCGCCTCGGTACCTTTATCGAACGCGCCGACAACACCGCCCGGATCATCGACGTAAAATACTATACGCTGCTGCCTTCGGTCAGCTTTGTCGGGTCGTCGCTGGACAATGTGCAATGGGAAACCGTGCTGCGGTCCGTGTCGGCGCACCGGTCTTTTCGCTGGCTTCATCAGGGTGCGATGACCGCGCCCGCGATTGCGGATTTCCTGATCCTTGACAGGCGCCTGCCCCGGTCGCTGACCTTTTGCGTCAATCAGGTCGTCGAACAGCTTGACGCGTTGACAGATGATTATGGCGTGACCGTTCCCAGTTATGACATGGCCAAACTGCTGAAATCAAAGTTGAAATCGCGCGACATCGGTACGATCATCGAAGACGGGCTGCATGAATTCATCAGTGAATTCATCGGCCAGAACAACGCGCTTGGCAAGCAGATCGAAACCGACTTTCGGTTCAACAGATAGGCGGCCCCCTTATGCTTCTTCAGATCAGCCACACCACCCGCTACACCTATGATCAGCCGGTCGACTATGCCCTGCAACAGCTGCGGCTGACCCCGCAGGCGATCGCGTCGCAGCAGGTCAAAAGCTGGGACATCGCCGTCGACGGCGGCAAAATCGAGGCGATGTATACCGATCACCATGGCAACGACGTGCATCTGGTCAGCGTAGATATCGGCGGCGACGCGATCACGATCACCGCCAGCGGCGAAGTAGAAACCACCGATACCGCAGGCGTTATCCCCATTGCCCGCACCGGGCCGCCGCTGTGGTATTTTCAGCAGACCACCGCGCTGACCGACCCCGGACCCGGCATCGACGCCTTGGTCGCCCAGATCAGCGCCGACCCGAACACCCTGAACAAGCTGCACACCCTGTCGCATCTAATCGCCGAGCAGGTGAGGTATGGCAAGGAAGGCACCTATGTCGCCACCACCGCCGAAGAAGCCGTTCAAGGCGGACAAGGCGTGTGTCAGGACCATGCGCATATCTTCATCTCGGCGGCGCGGGCCTGCGCCGTGCCCGCGCGCTATGTCAGCGGATATCTGATGATGGAAGGCCAGATCGACCAGGACGCCAGCCATGCCTGGGCCGAGGCGTTTGTGGACGGGCTGGGATGGGTCGGGTTTGACGTGTCCAACGCTCAGGCCCCCGATGCGCGCTATGTACGGCTGGCGGTTGGCCGGGATTACCACGATGCCGCGCCCTTTTCAGGCGTCCGGGTGGGCAGCGCCAAGGAATCTATGATTGTAAATCTTCAGGTCCAGCAGTAAGGCATGACATTGGGTTGGGGATGTACCCCGACCGTGGCATGGACGGATAACGACGATGACCTATTGCGTGGCTCTGCGCTTGGAAAAAGGGCTGGTTTTCATGTCCGATACCCGCACCAACGCGGGCGTCGACAATTTTTCCACGACGCGCAAGATGTTTACCTTTCAGGTGCCCGATGAACGGCTGATCACGATCATGACCGCCGGCAATCTGGCCACCACGCAATCAATGATCAGCCTGTTGGAAGAACGGTCAAAAATCGCGCTGGAACGCGATCCGACAATCCTGCGCGCGCCAACCATGTTTCAGGTCGCGCGCATCGTCGGCCAAACCCTGCGCGAAGTCATCTTGGACATTCAAAACAAGGATCAGATGTCGGCGTCTAACTTCAAGGCCACCGTCATCGTTGGAGGCCAGATTAAAGGCGGCCTGCCCACCTTGTTTCTGGTCTATCCCGAAGGCAATTTCATCGAAATTACCGAAGACACGCCTTTTTTCCAGATCGGCGAGACGAAATACGGCAAACCCATTCTGGTGCGCGCCTACGAGCCTGACATGACGCTTCAGGATGCGGTGAAACTGCTGCTTGTGTCGTTTGACTCCACGCTCAAGGCGAACCTGTCGGTGGGCCTGCCGATCGATGTGCAGACCTATGACAACGACACTTTCGAAGTCGCGACCAAGACCCGCATCGAGATCGAAGATCCGATGTATCAATCCATTTCAAAGGGCTGGGGCGAGGCGTTGAAAACCGCGTTTCAGACCCTTCCGTCCTATGACATCGGGTCTGGCAAGCGCGAAAACTAATGCCCGCCCGCTCACCCGCCGCACGATAAAATGCGGCGGTTTCCCCTGAGTCAGAGCCTGCTTTTCACGCCGTCACATCGCACAGCCGTTTGCGGGCGGCGGCATATTCCGCGGCAAATCTGTCCACCAGTTCGGCGGCAGACAAAACGCCTTTCACGGCCCCGATGCCCTGCCCGGCCCCCCAGATTTCCTTCCAGCTTTTCGGCTTTTGCCGATCGGCCCCGAAATCCATATTGGACGGGTCGGACCGCTCAAGGTTGTCCGGGTCCATCCCCTGCGCCGCAATCGACGGTTTCAGGTAGTTGCCCCAGACCCCGGTAAACAAATCCGAATACACGATATCAGAGGCACCTGACTCTGCGATCATCTGCTTGTAACGCGCATCGGCATTGGCTT
>JBFGFW010000412.1:0-2749 GCA_041579395.1 Sulfitobacter sp. | reverse complement strand
TACCATTTGCCCTGACCGTAATGCAGCAGACCGCCCTTTGAAAACTTGCCCTGCAGGCGGCGGATCAATGTGTCGGCAAGCCCGCGCTTTGTGGGCCCCACAGCGTCAGTATTCCATTCCGCGCCTTCAAAATCGTCGATGGCCACGAACGTCGGCTCGCCCCCCATGGTCAGACGCACGTCGCCAGCGTCAAGCCGGCGGTCGATATCATGTCCCAGCTTGTTCAACGCATCCCATGACGCATCGCAAAACGGTTTGGTGATGCGCGGATGTTCGGCGGTGCGCTTCACCTGCATATCGAACGAAAACCCGACTTCGGCATAGGACGCGACACCGGCGATCGGGGCGGCATTCTGATAATGCGGGGTTGCTGCCAGCGGCACGTGGCTTTCACCCGCCAGCAGGCCCGATGTCGGGTCAAGGCCCACCCAGCCTGCACCGGGCAGATACACTTCGACCCAGGCATGCAGATCGGTGAAATCATGGTCGGTCCCCGATGGTCCGTCCAACGCCTTGAGGTCCGGTTTCAGCTGGATCAGATAGCCCGACACGAACCGTGCGGCCAAGCCCAGATTGCGCAGGATCTGCACCAGCAACCAACTGCTGTCGCGGCACGATCCCGATGCGCGCGCCAGCGTCACCTCGGCGGTTTGCACCCCCGGCTCCATGCGGATTTCATAGTTGATCTCGGACGCGAGCCGACTGTTGAGCATGACCAGAAAATCAACCGTCACCATGGGCACGCGCGAGACGGTCTTCAAGAAATCAGACAGCAGCGGGCCAGCGGGTTCTGGCTGCATGTAGATGCTCAGATCCGGGGCGATGTCGTCGCCGTAGGCAAAGGGGAACTTGGTCGCTGTTTCTTCAACGAAGAAATCGAACGGATTGTAGACAGACATATCGGCGACCAGATCCACCTCGATCTTGAATTCGCGGACCGGTTCGGGGAACACGAAACGCGCCAGCCAATTGCCATAGGGGTCTTGCTGGTGGTTCACGAAATGCGCCTCGGGCGACACTTTCAGCGCGTGCGAGATGACCCGCGTGCGGGAATGTGGCGCGGGCCTTAGCCTGATGATCTGCGGACCCAGCGTCACGGGGCGGTCATATCTATAGTGGGTCAGATGATAAATGCTGGCGGTGATTGACATGTTTGGGTGCTCCTTCCGGCAGCATGGCGACTTAGCTGCGTCGCAGCAACACCATAAGCAGGGACCGTCCCGGTCTGCGAAGCCTTTGGGTGGGCTTTTGCAAATGGCAGCGGCGCAATTCTGGGGGATTTTCCGCTAGAATGTGGCCAAAACCACGCAATCGCGGGCACAGGCATCGGCCAGGCCGTTGACCAATACGCGCGAAAGGCTAGGTCACTGGAAAGTGAGCGATTCAGAACGCCGCTGCGACCCTGTGTCGCGAACGGTTAGCGTCAATAGTTAAAAAGGCCGACAAGAAATGGAAGAAGTAGATGCAAACCCCGGATTGATCTTTGACAAGCTGGACGGCTGGCTGGATGGCTTTTTCAAGCTGTTGCCGAACGTCGGCGTTGCCATCGTGGTTGCGATCCTTTTCTGGTATATCGGTATCGGCCTTCGCGCGCTGATACGCCGAACGGCAAAGAAGCGCGGTCGCGATAATTTGGGCGAAGTGAGCGGGGCGCTGATCCGCTGGGCTGTTGCCGTTGTGGGCCTGATGCTGGCGATCACGATCATCGCGCCGTCGGTCACGCCGGGTGATCTGTTTGCCGGGCTAGGCGTCAGTTCCGTCGCAATCGGTTTCGCCTTCAAGGATATTCTGCAGAACATGCTGGCGGGCATTCTGATCCTGCTGCGGCAACCTTTTGAAATCGGCGATCAGATCGTTTCGGGGGGGCACGAAGGCACGGTCGAAAAGATCGAGACCCGCGCCACGATGATCAAAACCTACGACGGTCGCCGCGTGGTGATCCCGAACTCCGACATTTATACCGACAGCGTGGTGGTCAACACCGCCTTTGACATCCGCCGTTCGCAGTACGACATCGGCATCGGCTGCAATGATGACTGGGATACCGCCCGCCGGATCATGGAACAGGCCTGCGCGTCGGTCGACGGCGTGATCGGCGATCCGGCCCCTGAAACGATCCCGATGGAACTGGGTGATTTCGCCAATGTCGTGCGTCTGCGCTGGTGGACAAAGTCCGATCGTGCATCGCAGGTGCATACCTTTGGGGCGGTGCTTCAGTCGGTGTACAAGGCGCTGGATCAAGAAGGGATCGACATGCCCTATCCCACGCAGGTGCATCTGTTTCACGACCAGACCGAAGAAACCGACGGCGACCGCGCCCGCCAGCGCGAAGGCTGGCCCGCGGGCAAGGGCGACGTGCCAAAATCACGCGCACAAGTGCAGCAAAAGCAGGGCACCTCCTGATCCGACATGGCCCACGGGACGCGCGTTTGTCCCGTGGGTCACGAACTTGCTGCGGGACGACAGAATAGGATCAAGCCAATGTTTTTTGATATCCCGCTATACGACGCCATCGCACGCGGGCTTTTGCTGGGTGCGATCGCGCTGATCTGGATCGTGCTTTTGGTGCGGATCGTGGGGCTTTGCTCGTTCTCGAAAATGACGAACTTCGACTTCGTGATGACGGTGGCCATCGGGTCGCTGCTGGCCGGGGCCGCACAAGCGACAAGCTGGGTGTCGATGGCCCAGACCCTGTCGGGCATTACCGGCCTCTTCATCTTACAGTACATAGCATCGCTGCTGCGCCAGC
>JBFGFW010000411.1:0-2750 GCA_041579395.1 Sulfitobacter sp. | reverse complement strand
AGGATGGTGGCGTGGATATGGCGTTGACGTATCGGGGGGCGCTGGATCAGGATCAGCCATTTCGGTCGCTGTTTTTTGCCCGTCCCTTTGCGCTGCTGCCGTCGGACTGGCCCTTAGCTGAGAAGCCGAATGTTGCGCTCAAGGATCTGGCGGATCTGCCGATGCTGATGCTGGATTTGCCAGCCTCGCAAAGCTATTTCAACCGGCTGTTCACATCACAAGGGCTGCGCGCCAAGGTGGTTCACACCTCAAAGTCGTCATCGGTGCTGCGTGGCATGGTGGCTGCTGGATTGGGCTACACCATCCTTAACATCAACAGCCACATCGACCGTGAAAGCCGCGACGGATATGTCTCGCGGCCGTTGCTCGGCGAACTGGAGGAACCAGATTTCGGGCTGGCCTATGCCGCCGGCAATGAAAAATCCGCGGTCCTGCAGGCCGTTCTGCGGATCGCCGACGATCTGGTACGCGAAGGACAATTCGACCGACTCGAACTGCGGCCGGAGCCCACCTAAAAACCATATTGAATGCAGTTACTCAGCACATTAAACACTGTTTTCTGTAACAATCCTTGTGGTTAGCCTTTGCGAATAAAAAAGCGAACCAAACTTAGGGAGTCCACCACATGTCCATCTTTTCCCGGCTCATGGGGGCCGCTGCCGTCGCGACGGTAACCCTTGGGGCTGCCCCCGTCTTTGCCGAGGGCGGCACGCTTGTGATCGCCTCTAGTCAGGTACCGCGACACCTGAACGGGGCTGTGCAATCGGGCATCGCCACCGCCGTGCCTTCGACCCAGATTTTTGCCTCGCCCATGCGCTATGACGAAAACTGGGACCCGCAGCCCTATCTGGCCAAAAGCTGGACCGTGTCCGAGGATGGTCTGAGCGTGACGCTGAATCTTGTCGACAACGCGACCTTCCATGACGGCAAACCGGTCACATCCGAGGACGTGGCGTTTTCGATCATGACGATCAAGGAAAACCACCCGTTCAAGTCCATGTTCGCCCCGGTCGAGGCGATTGAGACACCCGATCCGCTGACCGCCATCATCAAGCTAAGCCAACCGCACCCGGCCTTGCTGCTGGCCATGTCGCCCGCGCTGGCACCGATCCTGCCCAAACACATCTACGGCGATGGCCAGGATATCAAAAGTCACCCCGCCAATTCAGCCCCCGTCGGGTCCGGCCCCTTTATGCTGGAGGAGTTCACCGCCGGGGAAGCCATCGTGATGAAGAAGAACCCGAACTTCTTTATCGAAGGGCGGCCAAAGCTCGATGAAATCATCATCCGCATCATCAAGGACCCGTCGGCCCTGCTGATCGCAATGGAAAACGGCGAGGCGGATATCTATCCCTTCATGGCCGGCGCGCAAGAGATCAACCGCCTGAGCGAAGTTGACGGACTTGAAGTAACCGCCGATGGCTATGCCGCCGTGGGTCCGATCAACTGGCTGGCATTCAACACGGCATCCCCCAAGCTGAGCGATGTGCGCGTGCGCCAGGCGATCGGCTATGCGGTGGACCGAGAGTTCATCACCAAAGCGTTGCACCGTGGCGTCTCCACACCGCAACGGGGGCCGATCATCGAAAGTTCGCCCTTCTTTGACGACACCATCGAAGCCTATGACGTGGATTTGGACAAAGCCAACGCGCTGATGGCGGAAGCGGGATATGCCGATGGCATGGAGTTGACGATCGACTATATCCCCGGCCCCAAAGAGCAGCAGCAGTCGGTGGCCGAATACATGAAATCGCAGCTGAAAAAGATCGGCATCGACGTGACCGTGCGCGCAGCACCCGACTTTCCCACCTGGGCAGGCCGCGTCAGCAGCCAGGATTTTGAACTGACGATGGACGTCGTGTTCAACTGGGGCGATCCGGTGATCGGTGTGCACAGAACCTATCTGAGCGACAACATCGTCAAAGGGGTGATCTGGTCGAACACGCAATCCTATGCCAGCCCCAAGGTAGACGAACTGCTGAACGCCGCCGCGGTCGAGTTGGACCAAGACAAGCGCCGCGCGCTTTATGCGAAATTCCAGCAAATTGTGGCGCAGGACTTGCCAATCTACTGGATCAACGCAACGCCCTATCACACGGCATACAACAAAAAGCTGGTCAATCCGCCCAAGGGCATCTGGGGCACCATGCACCCGATGGACATGGTCGCATTCTCGGAGTGATTTGAACGTTCCGGGGGCGGCGTGGGCTGCCCCCAAAACCGCTGCGACCGCAAGCGAAAGCCCTCATTCCTCTGATGACAGTTTCATTTTTCATCCGACGCATCCTCTATGGCCTGTTGCTGATGCTGGGGGTCGTAGTGCTGAATTTCATGTTGATCCGGCTGGCACCCGGCGATCCTGCGGTCGTGATTGCAGGCGAGATGGGCGGGATAGACGCCGACATGCTGGCCGCCATCCGTGCGGATTACGGCCTGGACAAGCCAGTGGTGACGCAGCTTTGGATTTATCTAAGCAATGTCGCCCAAGGCGATCTGGGTGAAAGCTTTTTCTTCAATCAGCCAGTGGCCAAGCTGATTGCAGCACGCATCGGCCCGACCATCCTGCTGGTGCTGACCGCGCAGATCCTGTCCATCGCCATCGGAGTGTTTCTTGGCGTGGTCGCCGCGCGCAAACCCAATGGCCCGTTGTCGGGATTCGTGTCGATCTTTGCGACCATCGGCTATGCCGTGCCGGTGTTCTGGACCGGGATCATGCTGGTGATCCTGTTTGCGTCGGTGGTGCCGATTTT
>JBFGFW010000410.1:0-2762 GCA_041579395.1 Sulfitobacter sp. | reverse complement strand
CTCGAGATTGCGGCGGATGCGCACATAGGGCGACGGCTCTCCGGTATCCGGGTCGCGCACAATGCGGATCGGCAGGTCAGGCCCGGCGACGGCGACATCTTCAAGGTTGGTTTGAAAGGTCAGTTGCTGCGCCTCGCCTTCTCCATCGAAAGTGAAATCGATGGCGACAAAGGGCGCGTCTTCGACCCGGATGCCGACTTTTTCAACTGGGGTGATCAGGAAGTACTTGTCATCCTCGCGGATCAGAATCGACGCGAACAGTTTGACCATCCCCTTGCGGGTAATCGGGGTGCCTTGGTAAAACCACGACCCGTCGCGCCTGATCTCCATGTCCAGATCACCGCTGAACGGCGGATTCCACTTTTCAACAGGCGGCAAACCGCGCGTTTTGGCGGCAGAAACCGATGCCGCGAGGCTTTCGGCGGTTGGGGTAACGGTTTTTTGTCCACTCATAGCTTTTGCCATTTCCTGTTCGCGCGATACACTTACACTTAACCGATATAATCCAGAGGACGCAAAAGTCATGACCGAAGCCAGCGACATGGTAGCAGATATCGAAACTCTTGGGGAAAAGCTGGCGCAGGCAAAGGAGTCGATCACCAACCGATTTATCGGGCAGGAACGGGTTGTTGACCTGTCGCTGACCGCCCTGCTTTGTGGCGGACACGGGTTGCTGATCGGTCTGCCGGGTTTGGGCAAGACGCGGCTGGTCGAAACGCTGGGTACCGTGATGGGCTTGAACGGCAAGCGCGTGCAGTTCACCCCTGATCTGATGCCCGCAGATATTCTGGGGTCCGAGGTGCTGGACACCGCTGCCAATGGTACCCGTTCCTTTCGCTTTGTCGAAGGCCCGATTTTTTGCCAACTGCTGATGGCAGACGAAATCAACCGCGCGTCGCCCCGAACCCAGTCGGCGCTGTTGCAGGCGATGCAGGAACGGATGGTAACCGTGGCGGGTCAGGACCGCCCGCTTGGCAAGCCTTTCCACGTGCTGGCGACCCAGAACCCGATTGAGCAGGAAGGCACCTATCCTCTGCCCGAGGCGCAGCTAGACCGCTTTTTGGTTCAGATCGACGTCGATTATCCCGACCGAAAGACCGAGCGCGATATTCTGCTGGCTACAACGGGCGATACCGAAGCGGAATCCAGCCAAGTGTTCACGACCGATGAACTTCTGTCCGCACAGACGCTGCTGCGCCGGATGCCCGTCGGGGAGTCGGTGGTCGAGATGATTTTGGACCTGGTCCGCGCCTTCCGTCCCGAAGAAGCAGAGGCCAGCCAGCAGGTTCGCGAAACGGTCGCCTGGGGCCCCGGCCCCCGCGCTGCACAGGCGTTGATGCTGACCGTGCGCGCCCGTGCGCTGCTGCAGGGAAGGTTGGCCCCGTCGGCCGAAGACGTGCTGGACATGGCGCGGCCGGTCCTGAGCCACCGGATGGCCCTGAACTTTGCCGCCCGTGCCCGTGGCGACAACCTGCACGCATTGATCGACAGCACCGCCAACAGCCTGACCGGGAATAAGGCTGCAGCGTGACAGCGCCCGTCGCCCTTCGCGCCGACGCGGAAGAACAAGCCGCCCGCCTGCCGGAACTGCTGGCACGCGCCGATCATCTGGCGGGTGCCGTTCTTTTGGGGGCCCACGGGCGCCGTCGCGCAGGTGTGGGCGATGATTTCTGGCAATACCGGCCCGCGCAGATCGGCGACGGCCGACGCAACATTGATTATCGCCGCTCCGCCATGGGGGATCAGGAATTTGTGCGCGAACGCGAATGGCAGATTGCGCAGTCGGTAATGCTTTGGGTCGATCAGGGTGCGTCGATGCGATTTGCGTCAAGCGCGAACCTGCCTCAAAAAGGCGACCGGGCGCGGCTGTTGGGCCTTGCCGTGGCGATCTTGTTGCAACGCGGCGGCGAGCGGGTAGGGCTGACCGGCACTGCCTTGCCACCGCGTACCGGCAGACCCCAAATTTTGCGACTGGCCGAATTGCTGACGCAAGACGACACCGCCGATTATGCCCCGCCCGAACACCGTGCGATGATCCCCTATGCGCGGGCGGTGTTTATCTCGGATTTCATGGGCGATCTGGACGGCGTGACACTTGCCTTGACCAAAGCCGCCGACCGGGGCGTTCGGGGCGTGCTGTGTCACCTGCTGGACCCGTCGGAGGAGGCGTTCCCCTTCACTGGGCGCACAATTTTCGAGAGCATGGGCGGTACACTCCGCCATGAGACCCTAAAGGCGAACGACCTGAAAACCCGCTATCTGGGCCGGCTTGCCGCCCGCAAACAGCAACTGCAACAACTGTGCGCGCTGACCGGCTGGCATTACGGCTTGCACCATACGAATTCTTCCGCGCAATCGGCGCTTTTGTGGCTATACTCAGCCCTTGATACCCGTAAGGGGGCACCCGCATGATGGTTCTGGGCGGCATCGGGTTTTCGGCACCTTGGCTGCTGCTGGCGCTTGGCGGATTGCCAATCCTTTGGCTGATCCTGCGCGCGGTCCCGCCCGCTCCGATCCGCCGCCGCTTTCCCGGCGTCGCCCTTTTGCTGGGACTGAAGGACGACGAAACCGTCTCTGACCGCACCCCGTGGTGGCTGTTGCTGCTGCGCATGCTGGCAGTGGCGGCGATCATCATCGGCCTTGCCGGGCCGATCCTTAAT
Source organism: Sulfitobacter sp. (assembly GCA_041579395.1). Classification (GTDB taxonomy): domain Bacteria; phylum Pseudomonadota; class Alphaproteobacteria; order Rhodobacterales; family Rhodobacteraceae; genus Sulfitobacter. Next base: position 102 of record JBFGFW010000410.1, on the reverse strand, counting down.
CCGCAGGAACAGCAGGCCGACGGCAGCGGCCCCCTGCTGATTGTACTGGATGGATCGTGGGCAGGGGCAAGCCGCTGGCCACAGCAGGCCGAAGTGATCGAT
>JBFGFW010000409.1:0-2770 GCA_041579395.1 Sulfitobacter sp. | reverse complement strand
TATAGTCGCGCAGGCCCAGTTCCATGGTGTGCCGTTCAATGGATTGCGTCACCGTGTCGGACTGATGGTCTAACTGATTGCGGATCGCGGTGCGGATAAAATCACTGCGGTTCGAATAGAACCCTTCCTGCACCAGCAGATCAATCCGGCCCAGATCGACAAAGCCGAGATTGATGGTGATCTTTTCGTTCTCGGGCATCTTGTCCCGAATTTGCCTAACGTTGCTCATGACGTTTCTCCATCCATGTGGATGGTATATGGCATCCATGCGGGGGATTGCAACTGGGTTCCCGCCTTTCTGGCGGAATTAGGCCAACATTCGCACCGCGGACTGCAAATCATCCCTGAACTGCGCAGCCGCATCGGCCTTGGCCTGCAGATCTGGCAGCCGAAGCAGATAGGACGGGTGCAAGGTTAGCAGGACCGGCGTGCCAGACGGGGTTGTCTCTACCTTTCCCCGTCGGGCAAGAATCGCGTCGCGCCGCCCGGTCAGCCCCTCGGCGGCGGTGGCCCCCATGCCAAGGATCAGCTTCGGGCGCACTTGCGCGACCTCGGCGTCCAGCCACCAGCGGCAATGATCAATCTCGGATGTGTTGGGGCGCTGGTGGATGCGGCGCTTGCCGCGTGCGGTGAATTTGAAGTGCTTAACGGCGTTGGTGACATAGGCTTGCTTGCGGTCCAGTCCCGCCTGCGCCGCGATCTGGTCAAACAACTGACCGGCAGGGCCGACAAACGGGCGACCGCTCAGGTCTTCTTGGTCGCCGGGCTGTTCGCCCACGATCATCAGATCGGCGTCCATCGGCCCTTCGCCCGGTACTGCTTGGGTGGCGTGGCAATGCAGCGGGCAGCGGGTGCAGGCGGAAATTGAAGCGGGCAGCGCGTCCTTGGGCCCATCCCATGCCGATTGATGCGCCGCCAACTGTGCCTGTACCTGCGCCATGCGCGCGGGGGGCAGAGATGGCGCGGCCTCGGCCATGGCGCGGGCGCGGGCGGGGGCGTTTGCGATCATTTCGGGGATGAACGCCGCCTCGGGCATGTTCTTCCAGTATTTCTTGGGCATCTCGGATTGCATGGCTTTGACCATCAGCCGCGCCGGGTTAAAGATGTTGCGGAAATAAGTGATCCAAAGCTGTTCGCTTGCGTCTTCTGGCAGGGCGGGCTTTTCCCGCCCCTCGTGGAACGACAGCTTGCCATTCTCAAACTCCGCACTCACGTCAGGCGTTAATATCCGCCAATCCATATCGCTGAACCGACGCAGAAAGAAATCGGCGGTGGGTTCTACCGTGTGATACGTCGGCTCGAACCACGCGGCAAACGATCTTCGCGGTGCCTCGGGGTCGCCAATTTCGCGAAAGCGGACGAACGCTTTCATCTTGTGCTGACAGCGCCGCACGTTCTTTTCCATCGTGCGCAAACGCGACAAGTCGGCGTCGCCCCGATCTGTCATCAGATGCGGCGCATCCTTCAGCCGCCACAAGAACGCATAAAGCCGGGCAAATCGTTCGGGATCGTTGTGCCAGACAACGGTGCCCGCCATCGAGACAAAGCTGCGCGGCACAGTGACCAGCCCCCCGGCGCGCACCGGCGCATCGGTACCGAACAGATCGGGGGCGCTGGTCGCGTCGCCCCACAGAATATCTTCGGGCCGCACGCCGGCGGCCAGAAACTGCCGCGCCGCATCACGCCACGCCTGCGCGGTGCCGATCTTGGGCATGACTGCGCGGTGCATCAAAACAGGGTCAACTGCTGGGGTGGCGGCGTGAAGCGGGCGCGCAGATCAACGCTGTCGGTCAGACCGCCGGGCGACCATCCGCCTGCAGTGATGAAACTGCGCGCCTTTTTCATCGATGCCCCCATGCGGATCAAATCCTCGTACCGCAGGGTGCGATGGCGGCGGGTGGACAGGATGCGATTCACGGTCTTCACCCCGAAACCCGGCACCCGCAAGAGCATCTCGCGGGGGGCGCGGTTCACATCCAGTGGGAAAACTTCGCGGTGTACCAAGGCCCAGGCCAACTTGGGGTCCACCTCAAGATCAAGGTTGCCGTCAGCCGTCACCGATGTGATCTCGTCCAGTTGAAAGTCATAGAAGCGCAGCAACCAATCCGCCTGATAAAGCCTGTGTTCGCGCTGCAAAGGCGGCCGGATCAGCGGCAGTTTCGACGAACTGTCAGGGATCGGGGAAAATGCGGAATAATAGACCCGCTTAAGTTTGTAGCTGGAATAAAGCCGCGTCGACTGCCCCAACACCGTGGCGTCGTTCGACCCATCCGCCCCGATGATCATCTGTGTGGATTGTCCCGCAGGGGCAAACCGCGGCGGGCGCTTGCCGGTGTGCGCCTTGTCCTTCGACGCCTCTTTGCGAAGCCGAAAATCGGCCATCGCCTTGCGGATCTGATCAGGCTTCTTCTCTGGCGCATATTGTTGAACTGAGGCGTCCGTGGGCAGTTCGACATTGATCGACAACCGGTCGGCCAGCAATCCGGCTTCCGCGATCAGCTCGGGCGACGCGTCGGGGATAGTTTTCAAATGGATATAGCCGCGAAAATTTTCCTCATGGCGCAATTTGCGCGCGATCTGCACCATATCCGACATCGTGGCATCGGGCGACCGGATCACCCCCGAGGACAAAAACAGTCCCTCGATATAGTTGCGCCGGTAAAATTCAATGGTCAGTTTCACCACCTCATCGACACTAAACCGCGCCCTTGTGACATTCGAAGATGCGCGGTTGATGCAATAGCTGCAATCGTAAATGCAGAAATTCGTC
>JBFGFW010000408.1:0-2771 GCA_041579395.1 Sulfitobacter sp. | reverse complement strand
CGTGACGTGGCATCGAAACGCATTCGCCGCGTTGATGACGGACCCGGCCGAAATCCAGTTCTACTGGCACTTGGTCCTGTTGGGCGGCAGCACGCCACCGTCGCCCGATCAGACGCGCGATCATCTGGCGCGCCATTCCAACGTGACGCAGACGTAGATAGCCGGTTGTGTGCCGCGAACGGGCTTGATCGGCGGCGCATTCGGTTGCACCGTTGGGGCAACAGACTTCCCCCACCAGAGGTGTTTCATGTCCAAAGATCCGCTGCTGCAACCGTTTCAGCTGAAGCACCTGACGCTTAAAAATCGGATCATGACCACCAGTCACGAACCCGCCTATCCCGAAGATGGGATGCCCAAGGACCGCTACCGCGCCTATCACGAAGAACGCGCCAAGGCGGGCGTGGCGCTGGCGATGACCGCCGGATCGGCGGCCGTGTCCAAGGACAGCCCACCGGTTTTCAACAACGTGTTGGCCTACAAGGACGAGGTCGTGCCGTGGATACGCAACCTGACCGACGCATGCCACGACCATGGCTGCGCGGTGATGATCCAGTTGACGCATCTGGGGCGGCGCACCACGTGGAACAAGGGCGATTGGCTGCCGTCGGTGTCGTCATCCAAGCACCGTGAGCCGGCGCATCGGGCGTTTCCGAAACTGATCGAAGACTGGGATATTGAACGCATCATCGTTGATTTTGCCGACGCCGCGGAACGGATGAAGGCGGGCGGCATGGACGGGATCGAATTGCAGGTCTACGGCCACCTACTGGATCAGTTCTGGTCGCCGCTGACCAATGATCTGTCTGGGCCTTACGGTGCCGATACGCTGGAAAACCGTATGCGGTTTCCGATGGACGTGCTGGCCGCGGTGCGCAAACGCGTGGGTGACGATTTCATCATCGGCTTTCGCTACACCGCAGACGAGGCGCAAAAAGGCGGGATCACGCCGGCGGAAGGGCTGGAGATATCCAAGAAGCTCGCCGCCTCTGGCCAGTTGGATTTCCTGAACGTGATCCGGGGTCGCATTCACACCGACCCCGCCATGACCGACGTGATCCCGGTGCAGGGCATGCAAAGCGCGCCGCATCTGGATTTCGCCGGATCTGTCAAAAAGGCCACCGGCATGCCCACGTTCCACGCCGCGCGCATTCAGGATGTGGCGACCGCGCGCCATGCCGTGGCCGCGGGGCTGCTGGACATGGTCGGCATGACCCGCGCGCATATGGCCGATCCGCATATCGTGCAAAAGATTATCGAGGGGCGCGAGCAGGACATTCGACCTTGCGTCGGGGCAACCTATTGTCTGGATCGCATCTATCAGGGCGGCGAGGCTTTGTGCATTCATAACCCCGCCACCGGGCGCGAATTGACGATGCCGCATGTGATCCCGCGTGCTGAAACACGGCGCAAGATCGTGGTTGTCGGTGCCGGCCCCGCCGGGCTGGAAGCGGCGCGTGTCGCCGCCGAACGGGGCCATGAGGTGACCGTGTTCGAAGCACAGCCTGATCCCGGTGGCCAGATTCGCCTGACCGCCCAAAGCCCGCGCCGCCGCGAGATGATGTCGATCATCGACTGGCGCATGGCGCAATGTGCCGCCCGTGATGTGGTGTTTCATTTCAGCACGTGGGGCGATGTGGACAGCGTGACAGCACTTGCCCCCGATGTGGTGATCGTCGCCACCGGCGGCCTGCCCAACACCGAACTTTTCGAGACGGGCAAGGACGCGGACCATGTCGTGACCGCGTGGGACATCATTTCGGGCGATGTAAAACCTGCGGATAATATCCTGATCTATGATGAAAGCGGCGATCATCCCGGACTTCAAGCCGCCGAAGTCGCCGCCAGTGCCGGGTGCAAGGTCGAGGTGATGACGCCCGACCGGGTTTTCGCCCCCGAGATCATGGCGATGAATCTGGTGCCGTATATGCGGTCGCTGCAAGACAAGGACGTGACCTTTACCGTGACGCGCCGCCTGCTGGGGGTGGCGCGGTCGGGCAATAAACTGACCGCGACGATCGGCACGGATTACAGCGATTTCACCGTCGAAAAGGAATACGACCAGATCGTCGTGAACTATGGCACGCTGCCGCTGGACGATCTGTATTTGGCGCTGAAACCGCTAAGCGTGAATGGCGGGGCAATAGACCATGGGGCGCTGATCGACGGGCGACCCCAAAGCGTGACGCGCAACAAGAACGGTGCATTTCAGCTGTTCAGGATCGGTGACGCGGTATCGGCGCGCAATACCCATGCAGCGATCTATGACGCGCTGCGGCTGGTCAAAGACCTTTAGGCCACGCGCCTTCGTCGACAAGAAAAAGGCGCGGCTGAAACCCAGCCGCGCCTGTTCGTCATACAGCCATAATTACGCCAGATCGAAACGATCCAGGTTCATCACTTTGGTCCAGGCGGCGACAAAATCCTTGACGAACTTTGCCTGAGCCACTTCGCCCGCATAGACTTCGGCGATGGCGCGCAGTTGCGAGTTTGAGCCAAACAGCAGATCCACCGAGGTGCCAGTCCATGTCAGCGCACCGGTTGAACGGTCACGTCCTTCATAGATGTCGTCTTCGGTCTCTGATTTCGTCCAAACCGTGCCCATATCCAGCAGGTTGGTGAAGTAATCGTTATTCAGCGTACCCGGTGCGCTTGTGAACACACCGTGCTTGGCACCGCCCACGTTGGCATCCAGCGCACGCATGCCGCCAATCAGAACCGTCATTTCCGGCGCTGTCAGCGTCAGCAACTGGGCGCGGTCCACCAGCAGCTCT
>JBFGFW010000407.1:0-2788 GCA_041579395.1 Sulfitobacter sp. | reverse complement strand
TATTTGCAGTAATCTTTGAAATTAATTGAATTTTCCGGATTGGGCGGTCCAATTAAGGCAAAATTGCCATGATCTTTGCCATGATTGTCTGGTTTGAGGCCTGATTTCGTGTGATATTCTGGCCATCGAGCAGATAAAGCATAAAAAAGCAGGCAAACATGTTTCGATTATTGACCGTTTCTGTAATTGCAGGCGCGTTGGCTGGTCCAATGCTGTCGGCAGATGTGCCGAAACCCTTCCCGAAATTCGAGGCGAAGCGGATCAAGCCGCCAAAACCGGGCAGCCGGAATCGAATCAATGTGTTCATAGAACCCAAAGCAGACATCGGCCCGGATGTCATCGCGACCCCGTCAGGGGCGTTGGCACCGGCATCCCCGGGCCAGTTTGATTGGTTCTGGGCCCGCGTCTCGCCCGAATATTCAAAATCAGGGCCGGGCCGGCTTGAGGTGGCGATGACCACCCTTGCGACGGCCAGCAGCAAGGTGCCCGCGCCCAGAATGCAGCAGATGCAGGAAATCGCCAAAGCCAACGGGGTCGATATCTTGCGGTCCACCATCGGCACGCAGGTTTCACCCGCCCTGGTGCTGGCCGTGATCACGGTAGAATCCGCCGGGCGCGCCGACGCGATCAGCGGGGCAGGGGCCGAAGGGCTGATGCAGCTGATGCCTGCCACGGCCGCGCGCTTTGGCGTGGTCGACAGCATGAAGCCGACTGAAAACATTTCAGGTGGCGTTAAGTATTTGGATTGGCTGATGGGCGAATTTGACCGTGATCCGATCATGGTGCTCGCGGGGTATAATGCGGGCGAAGGATCTGTGCGCAAACACGACGGCGTGCCGCCTTTTGCCGAAACCCGCGATTATGTACCCAAGGTTCTGGCGGCGTTTCAGGTTGCCAAGGGCCTGTGCCAAACCCCGCCCGAGCTGATCACGGATGGCTGCGTTTTCGTCGCCATGAATTAGGTTGAGCAGAAAAAGGGGGCGCAGCCAGATCTGACCACGCCCGCTTTTTTGTCGGTAGATTAAACGATGGTGGCTTCGGTCGCGGCGCGCAGTTCATCCTCGGTCACGCCATCGGCGCACTCGACGATTTTCAAACCACCTTCGACCACATCCATGACACCAAGATTGGTGATGATCCGGTCGACAACGGCCTTGCCGGTCAGGGGCAGGGTGCATTCCTTCAACACTTTACTGTCGCCATGCTTGTTGGTGTGGTCCATCACCACGACCACGCGGCCAACACCGGCCACCAGATCCATCGCACCGCCCATGCCTTTGACCAGCTTGCCCGGAATCATCCAGTTGGCCAGATCGCCGTTTTCAGCAACCTCCATCGCGCCAAGGATCGCCATTGCGATCTTGCCGCCGCGGATCATCCCAAAGGATGTCGCGCTGTCAAAATACGATGTGCGGTCCAATTCGGTGATCGTCTGCTTGCCTGCATTGATCAGGTCTGCGTCTTCTTCGCCCTCCAGCGGAAACCCACCCATACCCAGCATGCCGTTTTCAGACTGCAGCGTCACATCCATGCCGTCGGGAATATAATTCGACACCAGTGTCGGGATTCCGATGCCAAGGTTCACATACCAGCCATCTTGCAGTTCCTGCGCGGCGCGTGCCGCCATTTGATTGCGATCCCAAGCCATTATACCGTCCTCGTTCCGCCAGAGGCGGGCTGTTGTGTGGTGCGTTGTTCGATGCGTTTCTCGTGGTCACCCTGAATGATGCGGTGAACATAGATGCCGGGCAAATGGATGGCATCGCCGCCCAAACTGCCGCGCGGCACGATCTCTTCGACCTCGGCGATGCAGATCTTGCCACACATCGCGGCAGGTGGGTTGAAGTTGCGCGCGGTCTTGCGAAACACCAGATTGCCGGTGTCATCGGCCTTCCAGGCTTTCACAATTGCCAGATCAGCCACGATGCCACGCTCAAGGATATATGTCTCGCCGTCGAAATCCTTGTGCTCCTTGCCTTCGGCGATCACGGTGCCAACACCGGTCTTGGTGTAAAAACCCGGAATACCCGCACCCCCGGCCCGCATCCGTTCGGCCAGCGTGCCTTGTGGATTGAATTCCAACTCAAGCTCGCCACCCAGATATTGGCGCATGAATTCTTTGTTCTCTCCCACATAAGAGCTGATCATCTTTTTGACCTGCTTGGTCTGCAGCAAGATCCCAATGCCGAAATCATCGACGCCTGCGTTGTTAGAGGCGAATGTCAGGTTCTTGGTGCCCGCGTCGCGGATCGCATTCAACAGCAGCTCGGGGATTCCACATAGGCCAAAACCACCCGCAGCGATCAGCATGCCATCGTGCAGAACGCCCTCCAGCGCCTCGGCGGCGCTTCCATAGATTTTTTTCATTCCGGCTCCTTTCGACAGGCCATCGGCCCCATTATTCCATACGCATGGAAACTTCTATGACGCCACGTTACGCAGGTGTCAAACAGCGGTCTGGCGCAGCACAAGGCCGCGCCAGATTTTTTCACCGCCGTGCCGCATCGCGCCGATTTTCGGATCCGATTTGTCAAGGAAGACCGAATTTAGGGGCTCAGGCGATGACGCCAAATTGCGCGCTCAGTTCTGTCAGATGATGCGAACCTGCGTCCCGATCGGCGCAATCTGGAACAGAGCTTCGACCATGTGGTTGTACAATCCGATGCACCCGTCCGAACTTTGCCGCCCGATCTTGCGCGTGTCATGTGTGCCGTGGATTAGATAGGCGGGCCAATCCAGATACATAGCGTGGGTACCCAGGGGGTTGTCGGGGCCGGGCGGCATGTAT
>JBFGFW010000406.1:0-2796 GCA_041579395.1 Sulfitobacter sp. | reverse complement strand
CCGAGATCCTGCGCGCGCCCGGTCACATCCGCCGTCAGGAGACCGACATGGCAACCGGTCTGGTCTCGCTGGTGATCGAAGATGATTTCGGCAAGCAGCGTGATGCAGATCACGGCCTGATTGCAGGGTCGGTTGCGCGAGAACGCTGGACGATCCACCCCGATGATCCAACGGCGGCAACGGGTGTGTGCCATTGGACAGAAGAGATGGAACGCGGCGACATCAAGCTGCGCACCGAAACCCATTCAAAGATGTGGTCGGATGCGACAACCTTTTATCTGTCCGCACGGATCGAAGCGTATGAAGGCGACCGCCTGATCTATGAACGCGACGTAGAGGATAGCGTTCAGCGACACTTCATGTAATAAACCCGCCACAAAGCAAGGGCTATTTGCGCTTGCGACACTTCGCGAAATGCTTAACGTTGTGTCATTAGTCAATAAAAACCGCATCAAAAGATGTGGATATAAAACCATCACCAACTCAGGGAGATAGATCATGGATGATCAATTAAAACATCTGACCGGCCAAGTGGCCAAGGGTACTATGACGCGCCGCGAATTCGTTGGCCGCGCCGCCGCATTGGGCGTCACAGCCGCCGTTGCGAATTCGATGCTGGCAAACAACGCCCAAGCCGCCGCACACGAAGCCCCGATTCGCGGTGGCTCGCTCAAGATTGGCTCGTCGGGTGGTGAATCCACCAATACGCTTGATCCGGCCCTGACCGCATCCGAAGTGCCGCTTGATAACCTGCGTCACCTTTATGAAACACTTGTCGATACCGGCCCCGACGGCGCTATCCAGCCGCGCATGGCCGAAAGCTATGAAGCGTCCGCTGACGCGAAAACATGGGCATTCAAAATCCGTAAGGGCATCCAGTTCCACAACGGCAAGGACATGACGCCCGAAGACGTGTTGTTGACCATGCAGCGCCACTCGAACGAAGACAGCCAGTCGGGTGCCTTGGGCATCATGCGCGGCATTTCAAACATGAAGGTCGATGGCGACAACTTCATCGTCGAACTTGAAGTCGGCAACGCTGACCTTCCCTATCTGATGTCCGATTATCACCTGATGATCCAGCCCGGTGGCGGCATGGACAACCCCGGTGCCGGTATCGGTACGGGCCCCTACACGCTTGAAGTAGACGAGCCCGGCGTGCGCCACGGCTTTACCCGCAACGAAAACTACTGGGATTCCGAAAACCGCGGCTTTACCGATTATAACGAAGTGCTGGTTCTGAACGATGCCACTGCCCGTACGGCGGCGCTGCAATCGGGTCAGGTCAACATGATCAACCGCGTCGACCCCAAGGTTGCCGCCCTGCTGGACCGCGCGCCGAACCTGAGCGTGAAATCCGTGTCCGGTCGTGGCCACTATGTGTTCATCGCGCATATCGACACCGCGCCGTTTGACAACAACGATCTGCGTCTGGCGCTGAAGTATGCGATCAACCGCGAGGAAATGGTCGACAAGATCCTGCGCGGCTATGGCTCCATCGGCAATGATTTCCCGATCAACGCTTCCTATCCGCTGTTCGACGCATCCATTCCGCAGCGCGAGCATTCCATCGAGAAAGCCAAAGAGCATTACGCCGCTTCCGGCCATGATGGCAGCCCGATCATCCTGCGCGTTGCTGATGGTGCCTTCCCCGGTGCCGTGGACGCCGCGTCGCTGTTTCAGCAATCGGCACAGGCCGCCGGTATTCCGCTGGAAATCAAGCGCGAGCCTAACGATGGCTACTGGTCCGAAGTGTGGAACAAGCAGCCATTCTGCGCATCCTACTGGGGTGGCCGTCCGGTTCAGGACCAGATGTATTCGACAGCCTATCTGTCGACCGCGGACTGGAACGACACCCGCTGGAAGCGCCCTGAATTCGACGCGATGCTGCTTGAAGCACGTGCCGAGCTGGACGAAGCCAAGCGCAAGACGATCTATTCCACAATGGGCCAGATGCTGCGCGAAGAAGGCGGCGTGATTCTTCCGATGTTCAACGATTTCGTTGACGGCGTTGCCAACAACGTCGGCGGCTGGATCGAAGATCCGAATGCCGAGTTGATGAACAACAAAGCTCCGATCAAATGCTGGGTGAAAGAAGCATAAGGTAAGTCAAGCTTATGCACCCCATACTGAAACTGATTGCCCAACGCTTAGCGTTGGGCCTTCTGCTCCTTTTGGCCGCGTCGATCCTGATCTTCGTCGGCACCTCGATTTTGCCCGGCGACGTGGCGCAATCCATTCTGGGCCAGTCGGCCACCCCCGAAGCGCTGGCAAACCTGCGCCGCGAACTGGGGCTGAACGACCCACCTGTCACACGCTACTTCATGTGGCTGGGGAACGTGCTGCAGGGTGATCTGGGCACTGCGCTGACCAATGGCCGCGACATCGCGGAAAGCCTTGGCGGACGCCTGAATAACACACTTTTCCTTGCCTTCTGGGCGGCCGTAATCTCGGTCCCGCTGGCAATCTTCCTTGGCCTGCTCGCCGTCAGATACAAGGACCGCTGGCCTGACAAACTGATCTCGGCGGTGACGTTGACGACGATCTCAATTCCCGAATTCATGATCGGCTATATCCTAATGTTCTTCCTCGCGATCCAGCTACCTGCGTGGATCAACGGGGCCGAATTTCTTTCCGACGGTCTGCGCAGCTGGATGCTTGCAAACTTACGGTTCTCGTCCGTGGCGATGATCAATGACAGCATGACCTTGATCGCAAAGATCAAGTCGATCACCCTGCCGATCATGGTGCTGACGCTGGTGGTGCTGGCCCACATGATGCGGATGACGCGCGCTG
>JBFGFW010000405.1:0-2798 GCA_041579395.1 Sulfitobacter sp. | reverse complement strand
TCGCATTCGACAACAAGATCAGCCCCAAAGAATCGCTGATCCAGCTTCAGGTCGCGATCGACCAGGGCATCCGCTACATCGCGCAGGGTAACTCCTCGGGTGTTGCGAACGCGCTGACCGAAGCCGTCGAAAAGCATAACGAGCGCAACCCCGACAGCCGTGTTCTGTTCCTGAACTACGCCGCGGTCGACCCTGCGCTGACAAACGAAAAGTGCAACTTCTGGCACTTCCGCTTTGACGCAAACGCCGACATCAAGATGGACGCGCTGACAGATGTGATCGCCAAGGACGAAGGCATCAAGAAGATCTATCTGATCGGTCAGGACTATTCGTTCGGCAAGGCGGTTGCTGCTGCCGCCAACAAGATGCTGGGTGAAAAGCGCCCCGACATCGAAGTCGTGGGCGACGAACTGCACCCCATTGGCAAGGTCAAGGACTTTACCCCTTATGCGCGCAAGATCGTTTCTTCGGGTGCGGATGCGGTGATCACCGGCAACTGGGGCGCAGACATGCTGGGCCTGGGCAAGTCGGTTATCGAGAACGGCTTTGAAGGGCCGATCTATACCTATTATGCAGCGGGCTCCGGCATCACCGGTGCGTTTGGCGAAAGCGGCAAGGATCGCATTCGTCTGATTTCGCAAGGTGGCATCAACCCCATCGCGACACCCGAAGCGCGCGCAACCTATGACGCTTTCCGGGCAAAGTATCCTGATGGCAACATTGACCAAAGCCGCATCTTCAACGTCATCGGCATGCTGGCTGAAGCGATCACCGAAGCCGGCACTGCCGACGACGTTGTCGCGGTGGCAACCAAGCTGGAAGGCATGGAGTACGAAACCATGTGGGGCGGCAAAGTCTTTATGCGCCCACAGGATCACCAGGCAATCCAAGACATGAACGTTGGCGTTCACACCGATGAAAACATCGATTTCGACTATGACAAGTCGGGCTTTGGTGTGTTGACGGAATCGACCGTCGAGATGGCATCGATGGACAGCCCAACAACCTGCGAGATGAAGCGCCCCTAACCCGGTGCATCAAGGCCCGTCCGAACGTTTCGGACGGGCCACGTTCTTGTAAAAATCATCACCACTCTACTGGAGGGGCCTAATGGACCTCATTCTCGTCAACTTGATCGACGGGCTGGTGACTGGACTGCTTCTGTTCATGCTGTCCGCCGGTCTGACCCTAATTTTTTCGATGATGGGTGTTTTGAACTTTGCTCACGCCAGTTTTTACATGCTGGGTGCGTATTTTGCCTACCAGATCAGCATCGCGCTGGGGTTCTGGATGGGCCTGCTGATCGCGCCGCTGATCGTTGGCGTTCTGGGTGCGGGGGTTGAACGGTACGGCTTGCGCCGGGTCCACCAATACGGACACGTCCCTGAATTGATCTTTACCTTTGGTCTGGCGTTGCTGATCGAAGAGTTGGTGCAATTCATCTGGGGCAAGAACCAGATGCCCTATAACGTGCCAGATGTGTTGAACTTCACGGCTTTCGCAATCTCCGGAAACTCGATTCCGGCATACAAGATTTTCATGATCTTCATCTCGATCGGCATCTTCATCGGTCTGTTGTATGTGCTGACCAAGACACGCGTCGGGATGATCATTCAAGCAGCACTAAGCTATCCCCGCACGGTCGAGGCGTTGGGCCACAATGTGCCCTTGATCTTTATGGGTGTGTTCGGCGTCGGCACAGCGCTTGCGGGTGTGGCGGGCGTGATCGCGGGGCCCGTTTTGGGCACCTTCCCCGGCATGGCCTTTGTGTTGGGGTCCATCGTTTTCGTGACGATCGTCATTGGCGGTCTTGGGTCGCTATGGGGCGCACTTGTGGCTTCACTGCTGATCGGCTGGATCACCACCTTCGCCAAATCCTATAACATCGAGATGGAGACCGTTCTGAACAGTATCGGCATTTCAACGCCTGAAAATCTGAGCGACAGTGTGTTCCGCGACCTTTGGAGCATCACCAGCCCGCAGATTGCCGACATTTTGCCCTATATCCTGATGGTGCTGATCCTTATCTTCCGCCCCGCAGGTCTTTTCGGAAAGCGCAGCTCATGACAGTTTCAGATCCAAGAACAGACATCCCAAAAGGCGCGCGCGAAGACGAACAGATTACCACGGACCCGTCCGATGCATCGCAGCGGATGCGCGCAGGTTCGACGACATTGTCACTGGCCCCTTGGGTCATCGCGGTGCTGATCCTTGCGTTCTTGCCGATGGTGTTCACGAACAATTCGGCCCTGACGATCATGAACCAGATGTCGATCACAGTCGTTTTCGCGCTGGCTTATAACATGCTGCTGGGGCAGGGGGGCATGCTGTCCTTTGGCCATGCGGTTTATGCCGGTGTGGGCGGTTTTGCCTGCATGCACATCATGAACATGTCGGAATTCTTCTCAAGCATTCCGCTGGTGATCCTGCCGGTATTCGGCGGCTTGTTCGGCATGGGGCTGGCGATGATCGTGGGGTCGTTTTCCACCCGGTCCGCAGGCACGGTGTTTGCCATGATCTCGCTTGGGGTGGGCGAATTGATTGCTGCGTGTTCGGTGATCATCGTCGCGTTTTTTGGCGGCGAAGAAGGCATCAGCGGCGACCGCACCGATGCGCTGCCGTTCTTGGGTGTCCAATTCCTGCAACAGCAAGAAGTGTATTACCTGACCGCCGCATGGGTCATCATCGCCGCCGCGCTGATGTATCTATGGAGCAGAACGCCGGTCGGTCGCATGGCCAACGCCGTGCGCGATAACCCAGAACGGGCAGAGTTTCTGGGCTATTCCTCACGCTGGGTT
>JBFGFW010000404.1:0-2803 GCA_041579395.1 Sulfitobacter sp. | reverse complement strand
GATCGACAGCAAATTCCCGCTTGAAGCCTATGAGGCGCTGCGCCGCGCCAAGACCGATTACGAAACCCGGGAAGCCGCCCGCGCGATGCGGGTCGCCGTCAAGGCGCATATCGCCGCGATCAGCAGCAAGTACATCATCGAAGGTGAAACGGCTGACGGTGCTTTGATGTTTCTGCCCTCGGAAGCTGTTTATGCCGAATTGCACGCCAATTTCCCGGAACTGGTGCGCGACGGGTTTGCCGCGCGGGTCTGGATCGTGTCGCCCACCACATGCATGGCCACGCTGAACACGATGCGTGCGATCCTCAAGGATGCGCGGATGCGCGAACAGGCCGGCGCAATCCGCAAGACCCTCAAGATGCTGCACCGTGACGTTGAGATCGTGGTTGAACGGGTAAGCAAGCTGAACACGCATTTCGGACAGGCCCGCGCCGATCTGGAAGGGTTGGGCACCGCAGCAGAGCGGGCTGGCAAACGTGCTGCGCGGCTGGATAATTTCGACTTTGAAGAACTCTCAGAACAAGATGCGGTGGTTGTGCCGCTGACCAAAAGGGATGCAGATTTGTAGAAATAGCGATTGCCTGACCCGCCTGCGTGCCGCGCCAAGATGACGCAGTTCCGGGCATTTTACGTGAAAGGCGCTGCAACTCATTTACATCCTGCCTCGTGTGTCTTTCATATGCGCCCTTGAAAATAGTAAGACTGGATACGATTGACTTATGCCGTTTGAAGCCATCGACCCGCCGCGCCCCGATCCGAGCCCTTCCAGACATATCGCCGTCATCGGTGCCGGCATTACCGGAATGGGTGCCGCGCATCTGCTGGGCGATGATCACCGGATCACCCTGTTTGAATCCGGCTCGCGGCTTGGCGGACATGCCCGGACCGTTATGGCCGGCAAGCGTGGCGATCAGCCCGTCGATACCGGCTTTATCGTGTTCAACTATGCGAACTATCCCCATCTGGCGGCACTATTCAAAGAACTTGACGTGCCGGTGGTCAAATCCAACATGAGCTTTGGCGCATCGATTGACGGGGGCCGTCTGGAATATGCACTGACGACGATGGATTCGATCTTCGCGCAGCGACGCAACTTGGTGAACCCCAAGTTTTTGCGCATGCTTAGCGATGTCGTCCGGTTCAACAGCACCGCCACGACCATCGCCAAAGACCGGTCCCTGACCATCGAAGGGTTTCTGGACAAGCTGCGCGGCGGCGATTATTTTCGCAACTATTATCTGACTCCTTTGTCTGGCGCGATCTGGTCCACGCCAGTCGATAAGATCATGGATTTCCCCGCCTATTCGATGATCGACTTCTTTGAAAATCACGCATTGCTCAGCAACACCGGGCAGCACCAGTGGTACACCGTACAGGGCGGGTCGCAGGAATACGTGAAGCGCCTTGAGGCGTCGATCGTCCGCAAAGGAGTTGATGTCCGGTTGAATGCCGCCGTCCAATCCGTGCGCCGGACCGCCGCGGGGGTCGAGATCAGGGCCCATGGCGGCGCGTGGGAAGCGTTCGATGAAGTCATCTTTGCCACCCATTCCGACGACACGTTGGCGCTACTTGCCGACCCCAGCCCCGAGGAAAAGTCGGCGCTGAGTGCCGTAAAATACCAACCTAACGACATCGTCTTGCATGCGGATGCGTCAGTCATGCCGAAGCGTCGCAAGACCTGGGCATCGTGGATCTACTCCGAGGAGAAGAACCAACGTTCCGAAAGGATCGATCTGACATATTGGATGAATTCGCTACAGCCGATCCCGATGGATGATCTGCATTTCGTGACCTTGAATACCAAACGTCCGATCCGCGAGGATTTGATCTATGATCAGGTGACTCTGCGCCACCCGGTCTATGACCTCAAGGCGCTGGCCGCCCAAGGTCAGGTGCGTGGCTTCAACGGTACGCGCAACACGTGGTTCTGCGGTGCCTGGATGAAACACGGGTTCCACGAAGACGGGCTGTCCAGCGCCGTCGACGTGGTACGCGGAATCCGGGGCGGCGCAAAGGTTTCATTGGCCGCCGAATGACCGCAACGGTCGATCATATCCAAGGCGTCACCTATCACGGTCGCAAGGGAACGGTCGCAAACGCATTCCGCTATTCGATAGATTATGTGGTGCTGGACGCCGAAGCGGCGGTTCAGACCCCGGCGCTTTTTGCACGAAACGGTGCCGGGCTGACATCCTTGCAGGACGTCGATCATGGTGGACCAAAAGGGGCTGGGCGGGGTGCCCGTTGGGTGCGTGACGTGCTGGCGCAATATCAGATCAGCGGTGTGGCCAAGATCGAACTGATGGCGCAACCGCGCGTCCTGGGGCACGTGTTCAACCCGGTCAGCTTTTGGCTCTGCCGCGATCACGATGCGGCGTTGATTGCCGTGATCGCAGAGGTGTCGAACACCTTCGGGGATCGGCACAGTTATCTGTGCCACCACCCGGACCTGCGCGAAATTCGGCCCGACGATCACCTGCAGGCCACAAAGGTCTTTCATGTTTCGCCGTTTCAGCCGGTCAAAGGATCATACAGTTTTCGGTTCGATATCCGTGACGATCGGATCGGCATCTGGATCGACTATACGCAAAAAGATGGCGGTCTGATCGCGACGCTGACGGGCAGGCGCGGGCCGCTGACCAACGCGGGCATCCTGCGGTCATTGCTGCGGCGTCCGTTCGGTGCGCGCCGGGTGCTGGCGCTGATCCACTGGCAAGCGATCAAGCTTTGGTGGAAGGGTGCCGGCTACAGGCCCCGCCCGGCCCCGCCCGCCGAAGACATCTCGCGCTTGTGAAGGCGGAAT
>JBFGFW010000403.1:0-2810 GCA_041579395.1 Sulfitobacter sp. | reverse complement strand
GGCGTGTCCAGACCGGTGACCGCAACGTAGCGTTTGCGGATCCAGTGTATGCCACAGGGCAGATCGCCCTTGTTCCAAAGTGTCCACTCGGCGGCGGGTGGCAGATAGACATACGACCCCGGCACCAGATCAAACGCAGCAGCCCCGATGGTCAATCGCGCGCTGCCATGCGCCACAAACAGCACCGCTTGCGCGGTCGTGTCGGGCTCTGGTGTGTCGGTGCCGCCGCCCGGCACAATTTCCAGTGCGTATTGCGCAAAGGTTTCGGCAAACCCGGTCAGGGGCCGCGCCAGCACCCATGCGCGGGTACCAGACCAATCGGGCAACAGGCTGGTGACGATATCGCGCTGCACGCTGGCCGGGACAATCGCATAGGCGTCGGTGAACACGGCCGTGCTTTCGGGCGACACGGATTGATCCGGCAGGCCACCGGGGGGGAATGCATAGGTCATAGCAGCGCCTCAAGCCGCAGGCGCGCGATGCGTTCGACCTGCGCGCAGGCGGTGTCGAATTCGGTTTCCGTAGCTTTGGCAAGCCGGGTCTGGAAATGGCGTAGAATGCCCGCCTTGTCATGATCCTTGACGGCGATGATGAAGGGAAAGCCATGCCTGGCCACATAGGCGCTGTTCAGGTCCTGGAAATCGGCGCGCTCGGCATCGGTCAGCGCGTCCAGACCGGCAGTTGCCTGCTCGAGGGTGCTTTCTGCGGTCAGCCGTCTTGCCGCGGCCAGTTTGCCGGCAAGATCAGGGTGCGCTGTCAGTACGCCCAGCCGTTCGGCATGGCTGGCAGACCGAAACATGCGCGCCAAGGCGTTGTGAAGGCCCGCGGCGCTGTTGTGGGCCGGGCCAAGTTCCAGATCAAAGGCACGGTCCGCGATCCAGAGTGAATGTTCGAACACACCGCCGAACTTTGCGACGAAATCGGCGCGCGTCATCCGATCGATGCGCAAGGTCGGTTGCGGCGGATGCACGCGGTGCCAATGGTCGGCGATGTCGATGCGGCGCGGGGTCCAGACGCCTTCGAAACCATTGATATAGTCGATGAAACGGCGCAGCGCCTGAACCCGACCGGGCCGCCCGACCAGACGGCAATGCAGGCCGACCGACATCATCTTGGCACGGCCAGACGTCCCTTCGGCGTAAAGCGCATCAAACGTATCGCGCAGATAGGCAAAAAACTGGTCACCCGAATTGAATCCCTGCGGTGTGGCAAAGCGCATGTCGTTGCAATCAAGCGTGTAGGGGATGATCAGCTGATCGCGGCCACCACCTTGGACCCAATAGGGCAGATCGTCGTCATAGGTGTCTGAAATATAGTCAAACGACCCCGTCTCGGTCGCGAGTGCGACGGTGTTTAAAGAACTGCGCCCGGTGTACCAGCCGCGCGGAGGGTGCCCCACCACTTCGGTATGCAGGCGGATCGCCTCGGCGATGTCGTCGCTTTCGGCCTCGGCGCTGTGATCCTTGTAATCGATCCACTTCAGCCCGTGGCTGGCGATTTCCCAGCCCGCGCCTGTCATCTCCTCGACCTGTTCGGGGGACCGCGCCAGCGCACTTGCGACGCCGTAGACCGTGACCGGAATGCCCGCGCCGGTGAACAGCCGGTGCAACCGCCAGAACCCAGCCCGCGCGCCATAATCATAAATCGATTCCATGTTCCAGTGCCGCTGGCCGGGCCAAGGGGCAGCACCGACAATCTCGGATAGGAACGCCTCGGAGGCGGCATCGCCATGCAGCAGGTTGTTCTCTCCACCCTCTTCGTAGTTGATCACGAACTGCACGGCGATACGCGCGCCACCGGGCCATTGGGCGTCGGGCGGTGTCGGGCCGTAGCCGCGAAAATCACGGGGGTAGCGGGTCATGTACAATTCCTCTGAAGGTCGCCCCGGCAGAGTGCCGTATTATCGCGCTGACATTCAATCACGGATATGCCGCATCAACAGCGGGCCAACCTGATATGAGAAGGTTGGCCCGCAGCCAGATCAGCGTAAATTGGCCCTGCTCGCTTGTTAACCGGGAATTGTCGGGCACCGGCGGATCTGAATTCGATTGCGAAGGGAATGAATGGACCAAGACCCGGCAGAAGGGGCCGCTGCCCATGCGCTGTGCACGTGCAGGCCTGCCGACCCCTTTCGAAAGATCACTGCGCGTGACGCAGCTTGCCCGATCATAAGAATTCCATCCCCAGAGTACATATTTCAGATTTTTGTCACTACTGGCAGGCAGTGCATCCGTTCGTATGTGTCACCCATATAGGCGCAGGATGATTCGCGGGTCAAAGGAAAAACGAATCGGTCGGCAAAAAACATGATTCGCACGCGCATCGCCCCCAAATCGGGCCATTGACCTGCCCTGCGCCGGGACTATCCTGACGCAAACCACCCATCCGAAAGGGCGACTTACATGGCAGACGGCTATCTTACGACCCATGTTCTGGACACGGCGCGCGGCAAACCCGCAGGCGGGATCGCGGTCACGCTATATCGGATCGACGGATCAAATCGCCTGAAACTGGCCCAGACAACCACAAACGCAGATGGCCGAACGGATGCGCCGATCTTGCCAAAGGGCCAAGTCATCCCCGGCACCTATGAGCTGGTTTTCGCGGCGGGTGCCTATCTGGACGCCATCGGCACCCCGGCAGAGACACCCCGCTTTCTGGATGAAATCCCGCTGCGCTTTGGCATTTCCAATGCAGACGCGCATTATCATGTACCACTTTTGCTGTCGCCGTTCGGCTATTCCACGTATCGGGGAAGCTGACAGCTGAAACGTTGGGGCACGGCGCTTGCCAAGCAGATGGACGTCGTG
>JBFGFW010000402.1:0-2811 GCA_041579395.1 Sulfitobacter sp. | reverse complement strand
CAGACGGCGGACCGGGGTTGGTTCCGCCTGACGGGGTTTCCTATGACTTCTTGGCGCAGACCATTGGCGATCACGATATCTGGCACATGGGGTGGGGCCCCTATCTGCCCAACGCCGCGCTGCATCTGACCCGGCCACTGCCCGTGGTCGGCATGACCGCCGAGGTGTTGCTGGACATCGCCCCCGCCCGCCGTCTGGCGCTGTCGCAATCGGCGGCGGTGGCGGCGCTGTGTCTGGCCTTTGGCGCGTTGCTGTTTCTGGCCACCGAACGCCGCCGCGCGCTGTCCGAGGCGAACATCCTGCTGGAACGGCAGGTCGGCAAACGCACCGAGGCCCTGCACGCCAGCAACGCCGAACTGCGCCGCGCGCAGGCCGATCTGGTGCAGGCGGGCAAATTGTCGGCACTTGGCCAGATGTCTGCGGGGATCAGTCACGAATTGAACCAGCCGTTGATGGCCATCCGGTCATTCGCCGAAAACGCCGTGCAATTCATGGCGCGCGACACCCCCGACCGCGCGGTAGAAAACCTGTCGCGGATATCCGAGATGGCCGACCGCATGGCCCGCATCATCCAGAACCTGCGCGCCTTTGCCCGTCAGGAAAGCGTGCCGCAAACGCGGGTTGATGTCACCGGGGTGCTGGCGTCCGCGCTTGAATTGACCGAAAGCTATCTGCGCGACGCGGACGTGACGCTGGTCTATGCGCCGCCCGATGCCCCGGTCTGGGTGCGCGGCGGCGAGGTGCGTCTGGGGCAGGTGTTCGTCAATCTGATCACCAATGCGGCCGATGCGATGGTGGGGCGCGATACCCGGCGACTGAACATCGATATTGCCACGCCCGATGACGTCACCGTGCGGTTTTGCGACACCGGGCCGGGGATCGAAATGCCCGACAAGGTGTTCGACCCGTTCTACACCACGAAATCGGTCGGCGGGACGAGCGGCATGGGGCTGGGGCTGTCGATCAGCTATGGCATCGTGCAAAGCTTTGGCGGGCAGATCAGCGGGTCAAACCGCGACGGCGGCGGGGCTGAATTTCAGGTGAAGCTGGAACCGGCAGAGACAGTGGACGTGGCGGCATGATCAGAAAAGTTCTGTTGGTGGATGACGATGCGGCCGTGCGCGAGGCGCTGAGCCAGACGCTGGAATTGGTTGATGTCGATGTGGTCGCTGTCGGATCGTTCGTCGCGGCCAAGGATCAGATCACGCCTGAATTTGACGGCATCATTCTGTCGGATATGCGCATGCCGGGGCGCGACGGCTTTTTTCTGCTGTCCTATGCACATGATCAGGATCCTGACCTGCCGGTGATCCTTCTAACCGGCGAAGGCGACATTCCCATGGCCGTCAAGGCGATGGAGGCGGGGGCGTTCGATTTCCTGGAAAAACCCTGTGCGCCCACTGCGTTGTTGGCCGTCATCGAACGCGCACTCAAGACGCGCGGGCTGGTCCTGGAAAACCGCAGATTGCTGCGCATCGTCGAAACCGGCGATCCGGCGGCGCGGCTGATCTTTGGCACTTCGGATATGGTCGATACCTTACGCGCCAAGGTCCGCCGGGTGGCTGGGGCCGAGGCAGAAGTGCTGGTCACTGGCCCTTACGGGTCGGGGATTTCCAAGATCGCCGAAGTGGTTCACCTGTCATCGGGCCGGTCGAAAGGCCCCTTCGTCAAACGCGCCGGCGATGGCCTGTCACCGGAGGCACTGACCGTTGCCATGGCGGCCGCGACGGGGGGCAGCCTGTTCATCGACGAGATCACGCAGTTGCCAGCCCAGACCCAGCTGACCCTGATCGAGGCGCTGGAGAACGTTTCAGACATGCGTTTGATAGCCGGCAGCACCCGTGATCTGCAAGAAATGGTAACCGAGGGGCGCTTTCACGCGGATTTGTACTATCGACTGGACGTGATGCCGCTGCGCATTCCGTCATTGGCGGAACGCCCAGAAGACATTCCGGTGCTGTTTCGCCGCTATGTCGATCAGGCCGCCGAACAATCCGGGCTGACCCCGCCGGCGGTCACCCCGCAAGTGATCGCGGACCTGATGGCGCGCGACTGGCCCGGCAATGCGCGTGCGCTGATGTCGGCCGCGATGCGGTTCGTGATGGGCGTGGCCGAGGATACTGAACCCGATGCCGCACTTGGGCTGACGGACCAGATGGCGCAGGTCGAACAATCGCTGCTGCGCGCGGCGCTGCGCCGGGCAGGCGGGCAGGCCAGTGCGGCGGCCAATGCGTTGAAACTGCCGCGCAAAACCTTTTACGACAAATTGACCCGCTACGGGATTCGCCCGGAAGATTTTCGCAACTAGGCGACCGCGTGCGATTTTACGTACAGCCTGCCCGCCACCTGTGCGGTATTCCGCACAAAATTTGGACGGCCCGTCGGTCGATTTTAACGCTGACCTCGCTAACCCTACGTAAACATTAGCAATATCATTCTTGGAAGCCAGAACTTGCCATGGGCTTGTGAGATCGGCGGATTAACGCTTTAGTGCCGCTATCGCACGTCGGGCAACCGGGTGCCGAGACATTGAAAACAGATCTCTGGGAGGAGACATCACATGAAATTTCTGACATCCGCAGCCGTCGCGCTGACCCTTTCCGTAAGCGCCGGTGCTGTTGCCGCGGCGTGTGACGATGGCGAAGTCGTCATCAAGCTGAGCCACGTGACCAACACAGACCGTCACCCCAAAGGCATCGCCGCTTCCTTGCTGGAACAGCGCGTCAATGACGAGATGAACGGCAAAGCCTGCATGGAAGTGTTCCCGAACTCCACGCTGTACAACGATGACCAGGTTCTTGAGGCGCTGCT
>JBFGFW010000401.1:0-2819 GCA_041579395.1 Sulfitobacter sp. | reverse complement strand
CCGCCGAGGCTCGTAGGGTTTGTCGGTCAAGGAGGTGCCGTCGCCCTGACCCGGAGCCGAGATATCCTTGGCATTGGCATCCGTCGCGTGCGGCAGCGTTGTCTTTGTCGGTTTCTTCGATATCACGAACGGTTTCCCTTAAGTGTCATGAGGCTGGATCTTGTCCTGATACAGCAGACCTGAGAATATAGACAGAGCACGGCGCGCGGCGCGCAACCCGTGATGCTGTCGATCCCACGAAGTAGTCAACCGCGCTCGTGTCGTGGGCACCCACGATTACAAGATCGGCATTCAACTCTCTTGCCACCTCTGCTATGCGCACACCGGCCTTGCCGGTCGCGATCTTACAGTCAATGTCGGACGCGTCGCCAGCCACCGTTTTCAACTTTTCCAGAATCCGGTTGGTCAGATGGTTTTCGGCTTTCACCGTCACGAATTCAGTCACATAGCCGGGGATCTGCTCAAGCACGGTCAGCAGCGTAATGCGCCCGCCCGGTGACAGCAACTTGCGCGCCAGAGTGATCTTTTCAACGACAAGCGGTTCATGGTCGATTGCAACGGGGATCAGGATGGACGTCAGCATGATCATGTCTCCTTTTATGGCCATTATGCGGGGATCATCGGTAACAGCGTCAGTACGAGC
Source organism: Sulfitobacter sp. (assembly GCA_041579395.1). GTDB lineage: Bacteria > Pseudomonadota > Alphaproteobacteria > Rhodobacterales > Rhodobacteraceae > Sulfitobacter. Next base: position 2,176 of record JBFGFW010000401.1, on the reverse strand, counting down.
GCCACGACCACCGCCAGGAACAGCGTCTCGGACAGCAGCAAGGCCGCAGCCGGTTTTCCGACCTTCAGAATCTCTGCCGGGCGCGTCTTGAGACCCACCGCCGCGATGGCCGTCAGCAGCAGCCACCCCGACCCGTCAACGGCAATTGCCAAGATGGGCGCGGGCAGGGTCACGAAGGAATTGAGCGTCGCAAGCAAGATGAACGCAATCACAAAGCCGGGGATGAGCGGCGGGCGCGCGCCCAGGGCATCAGGGGCGGCGGTGCTGCGCAGGATCAGCGATGCCAGGATCACCACTGGGGCAAGCATGGCAACGCGCAGAAGTTTGACAAGCGTTGCCGTCTCTCCGGCTTGTTCAGAGATCGAAAAACCAGCGCCAACCACCTGGGCCACATCGTGAATCGTGGCCCCAAGATAAATGCCAGCCGTCACATCGTCAAAGCCGAGGACCTGACTGATGATGGGATAGATGATCATGGCAATGGTCGACAGGATGGTCACCCCGACGACCGTGAACACCAGACGGTCATCAGATTTTTCATCCTTCGGCAGGATCGCTGCAATCGCCAAGGCGGCCGAGGCACCGCAGATCGCTACGGCACCAGCCGACAGAAACGCAAACCGATAGCGAAAGCCAAAGAACCGCGACGCTGCAAGGCCAAAGCCAATGGTCAACGGCACCATCAAGACAACCATCGCCACGATGGGCCAGCCCAGCGCGCCGACCATGCCGAAACTGATGCGCAGACCCAAAAGTGCCACGCCCAGCCGCAACAGCGTCTTCGAGCTGAAGGCGATACCTGCACCGCAGCGCGGATCGTCCGCCAGAAAATTCAGGCTGATCCCGAACAGCAGCGCCAGCAACATCGACGGCGCGCCATAATGCTCTGACACGAACTTGCTTGCCATCGCGATGATAAGGGCCACCAGCACGCCGGGCAAAAGCGTCTGAGCGCGGGTTTTCAGGGCGTCCAAATTCATCACGTTCATCCTGAAATACCAAAGTTGGTTAAGCTGAACACCGGCAATCTACGTGCCATTGGCAAGGTTTCTTGCAAGCTCAAGATACGGCGCGGGGACCCAAAGGCCCTCGGTCTCGGCGGTACGGATAGCTTGTTGCCGACGGGTGCCGGGCAGACGCGCGCCCTCCATCGACTGGATCGTATCCAACAAACTGCCGACACGCGGCAAAAAGTCGGAGTTCGCATCGGGACGAATGGCAATCAAGGTCTGGCCAACCCGTGGCGCTGGCCCATCTGCAGTAAAGAACGACCCCGCCTCATGGCTAAAGGCGCTGCCGGTAAAGGCGGTGGCCAGGATTTCGACCATCAGGGCCAGTGCCGTCCCCTTTGCCTCGCCGATTGGCAACATAGTACCCGCAAGCGCTGCTTCGGCATTGGTCGTGGGTTCTCCATCTGCGTCCAGTGCCCACCCAAGCGGGATCGGCTGGTTTGACTTGAAGGCATTCATCACCTTGCCGCGCGCAACCCGCGACAACGACAGGTCGATCACCAGCGGATCACCCTCGGCCTGCGGTGTGGCGAAGGCGATTGGATTGGTGCCGAAGATCGGGTTTTTCGCGCCCCAGGGGGCAATCGCCCTGGGCGCATTGGCGACCATCAGACCGATCATGCCTGCCTTGGCGATTTTTTCCACCTGCACGGACAGTGCACCGCAGTGGTGCGAATTCGCGACCGCCATGATCGCGATACCCATTTCGTCTGCCACAGGAAGGCCCGCATCAAGTGCCGCATCAAGCGCCGGAAACGCGAACCCCTGATCGGCGTCGATCAAAAGCGACGCTGGCCCGCGCGCGGTGATGATGATCTGCGCGTCGGTGTTGATTTTTCCGCTGCGCACCTGCGCCACGTAATCGCCCAACCGCGAAAATCCATGCCCCACCTGGCCTTCCGCCTCGGCTGCGACAAGAGCTGCGGCGACGGATCTGCACGTGTTGTCGGGAACGCCTGCTGCCGCAAGGGCCGCGTGCAGAAGATCCCTCGCTTCGGCGATGGAGATTTGGGTTTTATCGTTCAATTGAAAATACCTGGCCTTTGGTATGGTGATGGACGGCCCAGCGTTCAGGGCCGCCCTTCCGTTTCTTACGCGCTGCGATACAGCTTGGTCATCGAAAATTCACGGTGGCCAAGCGCCTCGGCGGCGGTGCTGCGCCCATT
>JBFGFW010000400.1:0-2820 GCA_041579395.1 Sulfitobacter sp. | reverse complement strand
CGCGCCCCTTGGCGACGAAGAAATGACAATCTTCTGGACCACGTTCAGCAGCCATAGTCTGTTGCCATGGGTGATCGCGGGGGCGGCGACGCTGCTCGGATTGGGCATTGCACGCGCGACCGCCCCATCATTGAAAGACGCCTGGAACGAGGCAAATACAGCCGGAGGCGCATCATGAGCACACCCGCCCTAGAACTGATCGGCCTCAAGAAAAGCTTTGGCAAGGCCGAGATCATCCGCGGCATAGACCTGAGCATCGGCAAGTCCGAACGCCACGCGATCATCGGGCCAAACGGTGCCGGTAAATCAACGCTGTTCAACCTGATCACGGCGCGCTTTGCCCCCTCTGCGGGCACGGTGAAGCTGCACGGCGAAGACCTGTCCGGGCTGGAGCCGTTTCAGATCAACCGCAAAGGCCTTAGCCGGTCGTTCCAGATCACCAACATCTTTCCGGCGATGACGGTGTTTGAGAACGTTCGCTGCGCGCTGCTGTGGTCGCAGGGGTACAGGTACAGCTTTTGGGATCTGGTCAACCGCAAGCGCGATCTGACCGAAGGTGCCGAAGCCATTCTGGACCAGATCAACCTGCTGGAACGGCGCAATCTGCCCGCTGGCACATTGTCCTATGCCGAACAGCGTGCGCTTGAGATTGGCATCACCATTGCCGGTGGGGCCAACGTGATCATGCTGGACGAACCCACCGCAGGGATGAGCCATTCGGAAACCGACTATATCACCGACCTGATCTTGAAGGTCACCGAAGGCAAGACGTTGATCATGGTCGAACATGACATGGGCGTGGTCTTTGGTCTGGCGGATCGCATTTCCGTTCTGGTCTATGGCGAAATTATTGCCACGGGAAAACCCGCAGAGGTGCGTGCGAATGCGCGCGTCCAAGAAGCCTATCTGGGCACCGCATTGGAGGCAGAACACTGATGATGCTCGAAGTCACCGACATGCACGCCTATTACGGCAAATCGCACATCCTGCAGGGCGTCAATCTGACCGTCAACGAGGGCGAGATCGTCGCGCTTCTGGGCCGTAACGGCGTCGGCCGGTCCACCACCTGCAAGGCCATCATGGGCGAGGTCGAACCGCACGGATCGGTCAAATTCAAGGGTCAGGAAATCGCGGGCAAGAAGGCGTTTCAGATCGCCAACATGGGCATCGGCTATGTGCCCGAAAACCGCGACATCTTTCCCGGCCTGACCACCCGCCAGAACCTGACGCTGGGGCTGAAGCCCGGCCAGAAAGACGGTGCAGGGCGCTGGTCGATGGACGCGATGTTCGACATGTTCGAAAACCTCAAACAGCGTGCCGATGTCGAGGCGTCGGTTCTGTCAGGGGGCGAACAGCAGATGCTGACCATGTGTCGCACGCTGATGGGCGACCCCGAACTGGTGATGATCGACGAGCCGACAGAAGGGCTGTCGCCGCAGATGGTGCAGAAGGTTGCCGAGGTTCTGAAAGAGATCGCCAACCGCGGCATCTCTACCTTGCTGGTTGAACAGAAGCTGTCGATTGCGATGGATATCGCCCACCGGGTCTATGTCATGGGGCACGGCAAGGTCGTGTTCGAAGGCACACCCGATGATCTGCGCGCGCGCGACGATGTGCGCAAGGAATGGCTCGAGGTCTGATCTAGCGATCAACTGGCCAAGACAATCAGCGTCGCTTCTGGCGGCCTCATCCTTCTGAGGCGCAAGCGCGTTTCGGAAGGATAAAATACCATGGCGTTTGACAAGACCCGGCTGGATCGCATCGGCGACTGGATGCAAACCTATGTCGATCGGCAGCGGTTTGCAGGTTGCTCCGTGCTTGTGGCCGAAGCCGGCCAAGAGGTGTATTTTCATGCGACCGGCCAGCGCGATCTGGAAACCGGACAGCCGTTCACCCGCGATACGGTGGCGCGCATCTATTCGATGACCAAACCGATCACCTCGGTCGCCATCATGATGCTGGCCGAACGCGGGCTGTTTCACCTGGACGCCCCTGTGTCGGATTTCATTCCAGCGTTCGCGAACATGCGCTGCCTCGTGCCCGGTGCCACGCAGATCGACCAGACCGAGGACTGCCAGACCCCGACATTGCACCAGCTGATGACCCATACCTCGGGGCTTAGCTATCCGTTCAATCCCGGCGTCACCGCCCGCGCGATGGAGGCGGAGGATATTCTGTTCCGCGCTGATCAAGGGTCGCTGGCAGACATGACCGACAGGGTCGCCGCATTGCCGTTGGCCTTTCGCCCCGGCACCCGCTGGGAATACTCCGTGGCCATCGACGTGCTTGGCCGCGTGGTCGAAGTGGTTTCCGGCAAGTCCCTCGAGGCGTTTTTTGTCGATGAAATTCTTGGTCCCTTGGGCATGGATGAAACTCGGTTTTCCGTCACACCGGGGTCACAGGATCGCTTTGCCGCGCTTTATTCGTCGCTGTCTGGCAACGCCTATGCGCTGAATGACCCCAAGCCCGACACGCCCATTCTGCGTTGTGTGGATCGCCCCGACACATCGCCCTTTCTGAATGCGCAGATGCATTCTGGTGGCGGCGGACTGGTCGGGACAATCGACGACTACATGAAATTCACCGAGATGCTGCGCAGTGGTGGGGCGGGGCTTTTATCGCCCAAGACGTTGCATTTCATGATGCGCAATCATCTGCCCGGCGATATCGCGTCGATGGGTCCGGCCAGCTTTGCCGAACAGCCGATGGAAGGCATGGGCTTTGGTCTGGGCGGTGCCGTCGTGCTTGATCCGGGTCGGGTACGTGTGCCAAGCAGTACGGGTGACTTTAGCTGGGGCGGCATGGCCTCGACGTTTTTCT
>JBFGFW010000399.1:0-2829 GCA_041579395.1 Sulfitobacter sp. | reverse complement strand
CGGATTTTTCGTTTATTCGAGCAAAAAGGCGTTTGGTGTTCAATGATTTGAAAATCTATCGGCCGCTATGGTGCCCCGGTGTCGTGGGGGCACCATAGGGGGTGAGATGATGCAGGTAACGCATATGCGGCCGACCGAACGAATTTGCGTAGATCAGGAAAGACTTGGCGATTTATACGCCCAACTCGGCAATGACGGTGCCGAGGATGTCGTTTGCCGCGCGTTGGAAGAACTGGCGCTTCGGATGTCGCACTGCGACCGCCTTTATCGTGCAGCCAACTGGCAGGATTTACGCAAGAACAGCCGTTCGCTGATTGCGATTGCGGAACAGGTCGGGTTGCAGAAACTGGCTCGGGTCGCAGGTGACGTGATGGCGGCGATCGACCAGTCGGACGACACCGCCGTGGCGGCGACGTTGACCCGGCTGATCCGGATCGGTGAACGGTCCCTGACGGCGATCTGGGATTTGCAGGACCTGTCGATCTGACGGGCTTGCAGACGGCAAAGATACCTCTAGGCTGCGCGGCAACGTGATCGTCCCCGGAAAGGTTCACTGCCATGCCAGTTCTGTTTGCAGCCGCGACACCGTCCGCCATTCCGCTTTATCTGCTGGCAAGCGATCAACTGTCCGGGTGGCTGGAAACCCAGCCCGCGATGGTGCGCGTCTGGCTGAATGCAAACGGCTTTACCGGTGCCTTGGGGCAAGCAGTGGCAGTACCCGGATCTGAAGGAACACCCGCACTGGCCGTTGCCGGCTATGGATCCGACAAGACCCGCAGTCGCGCGCGATTCCATCTGGCCGGTGCTGCCGCGAACTTGCCCAAGGGTGCCTACCGTCTTGAAACGTCGCTGACCGGCGACGCGCTGGCAGTCGAAGCATTGGGCTGGTTGCTGTCCAGCTATCGGTTTGATCGCTATGCCTCACAGACCCCGATGAAGGCGCAGTTGATCGCACCGGACGGCGTGAACGCCGATCAGATTAGCGCCATTGCCCAGGGCGAAATACTGACGCGGGACCTGATCAACACACCGGCCTCGGACATGGGGCCACCTGATCTGGAAAACGCGGCGCGCACCCTTGCCGATCAGCATGGGGCCAGCATCCAGGTCATTACCGGCGATGACCTGCTGGCGCAAAACTTTCCGATGATTCACGCTGTTGGCCGGGCAGCGGATCGTGCGCCGCGTCTGATCGATATGAAATGGGGCAAGACCGGGAAAAAACTGACGCTGGTCGGCAAAGGCGTCTGCTTTGACACCGGTGGTCTGAACCTCAAGCCCAGCGCGTCGATGGGGCTGATGAAGAAAGATATGGGCGGGGCCGCAGCCGTGTTGGGGCTGGCGCATATGATCATGGCCATGGGGATGAATATACAATTGCGTGTCCTGATCCCCGCCGTTGAAAACTCCGTGTCCGGCAATGCTTTTCGCCCACAGGATATCCTGACCTCGCGCAAGGGGCTGACGGTAGAGATCAACAACACCGACGCCGAAGGGCGCTTGGTTTTGGCCGATGCGCTGGCGCTGGCAGATGAGGACGATCCCGACCAGATCATTTCCATGGCGACGTTGACCGGCGCGGCAAGGGTGGCCGTCGGGCCGGACCTCGCGCCCTATTTCAGCGATGATCCCGCTTTCATCGCCGCACTCGAAACCGCGGCAGTAACGCAGGCTGACCCGGTTTGGCGACTGCCTTTTCACGCTCCTTATGAGACACTGATCGAACCCGGCATCGCTGATCTGGACAACGCCCCATCGGGTGGATTTGCCGGCTGCATCACTGCCGCCCTGTTCCTGCGCCGCTTCGTCACGAAAAGCAGTTATGCGCATTTCGACATCTATGGCTGGCAGCCCTCGGCCGCGCCTGCGCGAGCCAAAGGCGGCGTCGGGCAAGCGACCCGCGCGCTTTATCAGGCACTTGGCGAACTGCTGACGAAATGACCGATTATCGAGTGATCCCCGACCCAACGGTCGTGAGCATGACAGCACCCGGTCAAATCGCTGTCCCGTTGACAGATCTACGTCGCGCACCGGATGGCCCGCGCGACAGGCAGGCGCTGTATGGGGATGCGGTGACAATCTTGGCACAGTTGGGCGCGTGGTCCTACGTCCAACTGCGCAAGGACGACTATTGCGGCTATGTCATCACTTCAGCACTGGGGGCAGAACAAGTACCGACCCACAGGGTGACAGCTCCCGCGACCCATGCGTATCAGCAACCCGATATGAAGACCCCCGATCTGGCATCCTTAAGTTTTGCAAGCCATGTGACCGTGACATCTGATCGGCGCGGATTTGCCCAGACACCCCTGGGACATATCCCTTTGCAGCACCTTTCCCCCAACGATTATGTGTCGGGCGACCCGGCGATGGTTGCCGAACTGTTTCTCGGCACACCGTATCTGTGGGGCGGCAACAGCCGTTGGGGCATCGACTGTTCAGGGCTTGTGCAAGCCGCGTTTCTGGCCTGTGGCATCCCTTGCCCCGGCGACAGCGACCAGCAGCAACAGTCGCTTGGCGATTTTCTTGCCGCCGGTACACCGTTTGAAAGAAACGACTTGCTGTTCTGGAAAGGTCACGTCGCCCTTGTTACGGCAGTTGACCTGATGATCCACGCCAACGCGCACAAGATGGCCGTAACCCTTGAACCAATCAGTCAGGCCATTCCCCGGATCGCCGGGTCCGACGGCTCGTGCAGGGCGACCGATATGCGCTGATCAAGGTGCCGCGCAGCATGCGCGGTCACGAATGGGTGCGCGCGCTCGACGGGCGCACGCTGCCGCTGCTGCGGGATCCCGACGACGGCCGCTTCGCCCGGATCCCCACGCT
>JBFGFW010000398.1:0-2836 GCA_041579395.1 Sulfitobacter sp. | reverse complement strand
TGTTCATGACCACCCTCGCGACCATCCTGGACGGCATGGTTGGGCGCGCGGCCCGCTATCTGGGCAGCGACAGCAAGATTGGCGCAGAGCTGGACAGCCTAGCGGATTTCGTGAACTTTGGTGTGGCTCCGCCGCTGGTCGTCTATTTCTGGGGCCTGCAGGATTTTTACCGCGCCGGATGGCTGGCCGTGCTGGTGTTTGCGGTCTGCTGCGTGATGCGTCTGGCCCGCTTTAACGTCGATTCGCGCAAGAAAGATCCGCTGGACGATGGCGGCTATTTCACCGGGGTACCGTCACCTGCGGGGGCCATGCTGGTCATGCTGCCGATATATCTGCCCTATGCCTTTGGTCCGGGTGCGGCGATGCCGGATACGCTGGCGTGCCTGTACATCGTGTTCGTCGGCTGGGTGATGGTCAGCCGCATCCCCACGTGGTCGTTCAAATCGGTCAGCTTTTCGCGCTCGAACGTCACGTACTTCCTGATCTTCTTCACCGGGTTTATCGCCTGTCTGGTCAGCTTTCCGTGGGCGACATTGGTGATCTGCTGCTTTGGCTACGCCGGCAGCGTGCTGTGGGCAGTGATCGAACTGAAGCTGGCCAAGCGCAAAGCCTAGTCTTGGCTATAGGTCGGATGAAACAGGCCGCCGGGCGACAGGGTAAAAATTTCGTAGCCGGTCTCGGTCACGCCAATGGAATGTTCAAACTGCGCTGACAGTGATTTGTCGCGGGTGACCGCCGTCCAGTCATCGGCCAGCACCTTTGTTTCGGCGCGTCCCAGATTGACCATGGGTTCAATGGTAAAGAACATGCCCGGTTCCAGCACCGCACCAGTGCCTTGGCGGCCATAGTGGAGCACATTCGGCGGCGCGTGAAACACCCGGCCCAACCCGTGACCGCAGAAATCGGTTACGACGCTCATCCGGTGGCTTTCGACAAAGCTTTGGATCGCATGGCCGATATCGCCGAAGGTGTTGCCCGGCTTGACCGTGTCAATCCCGCGCATCAGGGCGTCATGGGTCACTTCAATCAGACGTTCGGCTTTGCGCGTCAGTTTGCCGGCGACATACATCCGTGACGTATCGCCGTACCACCCGTCGACAATCACCGTGACGTCGATGTTCAAGATATCGCCATCCTTCAGCTTTTTGTCACCGGGGATGCCGTGGCAAACAACGTGGTTCAGCGAAATGCAGCTGGCATGTTGATAGCCCTTATAGCCGATTGTGGCAGACGTGGCTCCGGCGTCCTCGACCATTTGGGTGATCATGCCATCAAGCGCACCGGTCGTCTGACCAACAAAAACATGGGCTGCGATATCGTCCAGAATTTGCGCGGCAAGTTTGCCCGCAGCGCGCATCCCTGCGAAATCCGACGGATCGTAAATCCGAATGCCGTCTTTTGTTTGCCGTCCTCGGTGTTCATTCATCACCGGTGTCTCCGTCTTTTGTTCAGTGCTGTCTAGCGTGATGCGCGGGATAGAACCAGTGGGGGTTAACCTTTTCGCTGCAATCGCGCTGCCAGCGTGATCCCTTGGGGGGTGATATCGGTACCGATCACCAGCGTTTCCAGCCCCGCAGCGAACGCATCTGCACACGCGGCGGCATAGGTGGGGTCGATATCGCTGGCCACCTGAAACGCGGTACAGTCGGTGCGCTGCACCAGATAGATCAGCACGGCGCGGTGCCCGGCCCGCGCCATCTGCGCCAGTTCCGCCAGATGCCTTGCCCCGCGGGCGGTGACGCTGTCGGGGAATTCAGCCAGACCGGGCGTGCGCGACAACGTAACCGATTTCACCTCGACATAGGCGTCTGGCAGCCCCGGTTCGGTCAGCAGGAAATCAATCCGCGAGTTTGCCCCATATTTCACCTCGGGGCGGACGGTGCCATAGGCGCGAAGTTCGGCCACCTCGCCCGCGATCAGCGCCGCCTTGACCGCCCGGTTGGGCAGCGACGTGTCGACGCCGGTAAAATGCCCGTCGGCGTGTTCAACCAGCCGCCAGCCATAGTTCAATTTGCGTTTGGGATCATCGTTGGGTTCCAGCCAGATGCGCATCCCCGGCTCTGCCAGCCCCAACATTGATCCGGGGTTGGCGCAATGGACGGTCACTTCGGTACCGGACCCTTCCAGCGAGCAATCGGCCAGTAAGCGTTTGTAGCGGCGGATCAGGCGGGCGGGGACAAGTTCAGTTTGAAAGCGCATGGGGGGTGACCTATACCTCAATCAACCGCCTCTCAAGGAGACAACGATGCCAAACCCCACAGCCGCGATGATCGTGATTGGTGATGAAATCCTGTCGGGGCGCACCCGCGATTCCAACATGCACCATCTGGCGGGCCAGCTGACCAGCGTTGGCATCGACCTGAAAGAGGTGCGCGTGATCGGCGATGAAAATGGTGCGATCATTGCGGCGGTTCAACAGCTTTCCAAGGTCTATGACAGCGTGTTCACCAGTGGCGGCATCGGCCCCACCCACGACGACATCACCGCCGATTGCATCGCGGCCGCCTTTGCCAAGGATATCGACGTGCGCGACGACGCCCGCGCCATTCTGGCCGCGCATTATGAAAAGTCCGGGACCGAACTGAACACGGCGCGGTTGCGCATGGCCCGCATCCCCGAAGACGCCATCCTTATCGACAACCCTGTTTCTGCCGCCCCCGGTTTTCAGCTGGAGAATGTCTATGTCATGGCCGGCGTGCCCGCCGTGTTCGAAGCGATGGTCGCCAGTGTGCTGCCCACCCTGACCGGCGGCGCGCCGCTAATCAGCAACACCATGCGCATTGAGCGCGGCGAGGGCGATATTGCGGGGCCGCTGGGGCAGGTGGCAAAGGACCAT
>JBFGFW010000397.1:0-2837 GCA_041579395.1 Sulfitobacter sp. | reverse complement strand
GTGGTATGAAAGGCCGAGCTGAGGTTGATGGCGATGATCGCATCCCATTTGTCGATGGGAAAGCTGGGGATCGGGGCGACATGCTGAATGCCCGCATTGTTCACCAGAATATCGCAGACGCCCGCGTCCTCGATCAGCTTGCGACATTCATCGCCCTTGGACATGTCAGCCTTGATGTAGCGCGCCGCCACCCCGGTCTCTTTCGCGATTTCAGCCGCCAGCGCGTGATCTTCGTCGCGGTCGGTGAACGAGTTCAGCACCACATTAGACCCCGCCCGTGCCAGCGCCCAGGCAATGCCCAGACCGATGCCCGAATTTGATCCCGTGATGACGGCGGTCTTTCCCGCAAGGTCGATGCTGTAGGCCATGGTTTTCTCCTGTCGTTTCTGCGACTGCATCATGGCGCGCTGCGACTGCAAAGAAAACGACTATTTCCGTGCGCGCGGTTCCCATCTCCAAATGCGTGATCCCAGCTACCGGCCAAAAAAAACGTCCGCACGAAGCGGACGTTAAGTTATTGAGGCAGGTTTCATACAGGCAAGAAACCTATCGAGCAGTGAGATCTTTATACGCAATTCGGTGCGGTAATCCAAGCTTAAAGTTTGATAACCCCCTGATGCGCCGCTAAGACTTGAGCCAATAAAACATGGGCAGAGCGGGATTGTTTCGAAAATGGTGTCTTATTTTTTCCAAACCATGCGGGCAGTTGCGGCTGTTTCTTCACTGATTCTGTCGGCCGGTATGGGCATGACCGACCCACAGCATGGGATATCTATGTATGGCACCCCTGCCTTGCCACCGGATTTTGTGTCGCTGCCCTATGCGCGGCCCGATGCCCCCAAGCGCGGGCGCATCGTTTTGGGCAACACCGGGGGCTTCGACAGCCTTAACCCTTTTGTGCTCAAAGGTACCTCTCCTTGGCAACTGCCCTTTTTCACCCACGAGACATTGATGGGCCGGTCCTGGGACGAACCCTTCGCACTTTACGGCCTTTTGGCCGAATCAATCGAGGTGCCCGAGGACAGATCATGGGTCTCATTCACCCTGCGCCCCGAGGCACGATTCGCCGACGGCAGTCCCGTGACCCCCGAAGACGTAATCTTTAGCTACGAAATGTTGGGCACCCAGGGGCACCCGCGCTATCATGGCCTGTGGTCGCAGATCGACACCGTCGTCCAGACCGGGCCGCGCACCGTGCGCATGACCTTCAACGTCGACAACCGCGAACTGGCGTTGCTGGCAGGGATGCGTCCTATCCTCAGCAAGGCCCAATGGGCGGGCCGAGATTTCGCCAATGCGCCGCTGGCGGATATCCCGCTTGGCTCTGGCCCCTATACCATCACCGACTACGATGCCGGTCGACAAGTCACTTTGACCCGCAACCCCGATTATTGGGGCGTTGATGTTCCGTTCCGGCGCGGCACGCACAACATCGACCAGATCAAGATCGACTTTTACGGGGACGCCAATGTCCTGTTCGAGGCGTTCAAAGCCGGAGAGATTTCGGCCTTGCGCGAATTCAATGCCGAAACCTGGGCAACGCAGTACGACTTTCCTGCCGTGCAACGCGGTGACATCGTCAAATCCACCTTCACCCACAGCAAGCCGTCCGGCATGACCGGCTTTGTGATGAACACCCGGCGCGCGCCCTTTGATAACATCCGCGTGCGCGAGGCGCTGATTGCGGCATTCAACTTTGAGTATATCAACGAAACCCTGACCGGCGGCGCGCAGCCGCGCATCACCTCGTATTTTTCGAACTCGCCGTTGGCGATGCAGCAGGGCCCCGCCACAGGTCGCGTGGCGCAGTTGCTAAAGCCCTTTGCCGACACCCTGCCGCCCGGTGCGATGGATGGCTATGCCCTGCCCCGGTCCGATGGCTCTGCGCGCAACCGCGCCGGCATCCGCACCGCCATGGCGGCGCTGCAGGACGCGGGTTTTTCCGCGGCCGATGGCACGATGCGCGATGCGAATGGCAAGCCGCTGGACTTTACCATTCTGCTGTCCAAGGGCAGCACCGAAAACATGGCCATCGCCGAGCTTTATGCGCAGGCTTTGAAGCGGCTTGGCATTGAGGTCACGGTCGATGCGGTGGATGACGCGCAATTCGTCGCCCGCAACAGTGCGTTTGATTTCGACATGGCGATCTTCCGGCGTGCCCTGTCGCTAAGCCCCGGCAACGAACAGCGCTATTACTGGGGATCCGAAGCGGCAGACCAGCCGGGCAGCCGCAACCTGATGGGGGTCAAATCACCCGCGATCGATGCGCTGATCGACACCATGGTCGGGGCCACCAGCGCCGAGGATTTCACCGCCGCGACCCGCGCGCTGGACCGGGTTTTGACCGCTGGCCGCTATGTCATCCCGTTCTGGCAATTTACCGAAGACCGCATCGCCCACGTCAATGAGATGAAATTTCCCGACCGCGTGCCGCTTTACGGGGATGGGCCGAATTACATGCCTGAAGTCTGGTGGATTGATCCGGGCACCTGAGTGTCGCAAAAACTTCACTTGCCTTGGCCAGGGATGTTAAGGGAAACCCAAACCATCCAACGGGCACAAAGGCAAAGGACCGGGAATGAACATACTTGTTTTGTGCACAGGCAATTCTGCGCGGTCGATCCTGCTGGAATCCCTATTGAACCAGTCGGGAACGCCCGGATTGAACGCATATTCTGCGGGAAGCCAACCGGCAGGCCGCGTTCACCCGCAGGCCATCGCGCTGCTGGAACGCGAGGGCCATGCCACCACGCGACTGTGTTCAAAAAGCTGGGATGAATTTGCCGCCGCCGCCACGCCAGACCCCTCTGCACCCAAAATGGATGTTGTGATCACCG
>JBFGFW010000396.1:0-2840 GCA_041579395.1 Sulfitobacter sp. | reverse complement strand
TCATGGACGCCGAAGGCGACCGCGATCAGTTGGTGGGCAAGATCCAGGCGAAATACGGTGTAGCGAAAGATGAAGCTGAACGCCAAGTGGACAACTTTGCGTCTAAGCACTAGTAAAACGTTGACGATTTAAAGAAAAGCGGTCCCTTTCGGGGCCGCTTTTTCATGCGCGCAGGGGTTATTCGGCTTGGGCGTAACCGATCGTTTGCAGGGCTACTTTCAGTTCGTCCAATATCGCCGGATCGTCGATGGTGGCGGGCAGTTTGAAGGTTTCGCCATCCGCCAGCTTGACCATGGTGGCGCGTAGGATTTTGCCTGACCGCGTCTTGGGCAGGCGGTCCACGACCAGCGTCAGCTTATAGGCCGCAACCGGGCCGATCTGATCGCGCACCAACTTTACGCATTCGGCGGCGATGTCGGCATGTGGACGGTTGACGCCTTTGGACAGACAGACAAAGCCCATCGGGGCCTGACCCTTCAATGCATCGCTGACGCCGATGACGGCACATTCCGCAACGTCGGGATGATTGGCCAGCACCTCCTCCATGGCACCTGTCGACAGCCGGTGACCGGCGACATTGATCACGTCATCGGTGCGCGCCATGATGTACAGATACCCGTCTTCGTCGATCATGCCCGCATCGCCGGTTTCATAATACCCCGGAAAAGTGGTCAGATAGCTTTTGCGAAAGCGGTCTTCCGCGTTCCACAGGGTTGGAAGGGTGCCGGGGGGCAAGGGTAGTTTGATCGCGATCGACCCCAATGTGCCGGGCTTTTGCGGGTGTCCGGCTTCGTCAAGAATCTGTACATCGTAGCCGGGCATCGGCACCGTGGGGGATCCGACCTTGACGGGAAGCGCCTCAAGCCCGGCGGGGTTGCCCGCGATGGTAAAGCCGGTTTCAGTCTGCCACCAGTGATCGTAGACTGGCACGCCAAGCTTTTCTTGCGCCCAGATCACAGTATCCGGGTCGGCGCGTTCGCCAGCCAGATACAGTGCGCGCAGACAGGAAATGTCGTATTTGCCGATCTCCTCGCCCTTGGGGTCTTCGCGTTTGACGGCGCGGATCGCGGTGGGGGCGGTGAAAAAGCTGCGCACGTTATGTTCTGAAATCACCCGCCAGAATGTGCCGGCGTCAGGGGTGCCGACGGGCTTGCCCTCGAAGACGATCGTGGTGTTGCCGTGGATCAGCGGCCCGTAGCAGATATAGGAATGTCCGACGACCCAGCCCACATCGGACGCGGCCCAGAACACATCGCCGGGATCGACGTTGTAGATATTCTTCATCGTCCAGTTGAGTGCCACCAAATGGCCCGCCGTGTGCCGGATCACGCCTTTGGGCGCGCCGGTGGTGCCGGATGTGTACAGGATATAGGCCGGGTGGTTTCCTTCGACGGGGACACAGTCGGCAGGTGCCACACCAAGCTGCGCGTCCTGCCAATCCAGATCACGGCCTGCAATCAAGTCGCAGCGGGCCTGATCTCGCTGAAGGATCAGGCAAAAATCCGGCTTGTGGCTGGACAGTTCAATTGCGCCGTCGAGTAGGGGCTTATACTTGACGACGCGGTTCGGTTCCAATCCGCAAGACGCGGCAATGATCGCTTTCGGTGTGCAATCATTAATCCGCACGGCCAGTTCGTTTGCAGCAAAGCCGCCGAAAACGACGGAATGTACCGCGCCGATGCGCGCGCAGGCCAGCATTGCTTCCAGCGCCTCGGGGACCATGGGCATGTAGATGATGACGCGGTCGCCCTTGGTCACGCCGTTTGCTTTCAGGACACCCGCCACGGCGGCAACGCGAGTCTGCAATTCGGCAAAGGTGATCTTGGTCTGGGTGCCGGTGATCGGGCTGTCGTGAATGATCGCCACCTGATCGGCGCGGCCATTTTCGACGTGCCGGTCGACGGCATTGTAGCAGCCGTTGACCTTGGCGTCGGCATACCATTCGTAAAGGTCATTGCCCTTGTCAAACAGGGCCTGCTTCGGGGCCTCGATCCAGTCGATGGCGCGCGCTTGGTCCAACCAATAGGCTTCCGGATCGTCTTGCCAGCGCTTGTATGTCTCTTGATATCCCATGTGCGGCTCCCTCCCGTGATTGCTTGGCTGTTGTGTTAGGCCACTTCGGCCGATCAGGGCAAGGTTCTTGAAACCTGCATCATTTGATCCTGCAAGGAAATTTACGGTTTTTCACCAAGCGCCGCAGCCAGATTTACAAACCGCAACGGGTAATCTTGCCGACCCCCAACAATGATGTCGATTACGTGCAGTCGCGTCGAATTTGTGCCAGACGCGCGCGGACCCGGCGCTACCGTATCGTTGAAGGGCGGCACTTAGTCGGCCCTTCGTCCTTGATCAAAGGTAGACGACCATGGGTGACAAGATCGCCAACAAGAAGAAAAAAGCCAAAGCTGACGCGCGACCGGCAAAGCCGGCAACCAGCACAGTTGCGGACATCAAACCGGTTTTTGCGGCAAAGGGCGGTAAATCCGTGAAATAAGCCAGCCAATAGCTCAGAATACAACGCCGCCCCCGCAAAGGCGGCGTTTTTCGTTTAACGTGGGATCAGCCGTATTCTGCGACAGGTGTGCCCGCGATGGCCCCCACGTTCAGCAGGCCGCGTGCAGTGATCGATGGCGAAACGATATGGGCGCGGTTGCCCATTCCCATCAGGATCGGCCCAACCTCAAGCCCGCCGCCTTTCATTTTCAGGATGTTGCGCACGCCGGATGCGGCATCGGCATGGGCAAAAACCAAGACGTTCGCGGCCCCTTCCATCCGGTTGGAGGGCAGCAATCGGTTGCGCAAATCCGCGTCGAGGGCGGTGTCGATATTCATCTCGCCCT
>JBFGFW010000395.1:0-2848 GCA_041579395.1 Sulfitobacter sp. | reverse complement strand
CCAAAGAAGACAGGAGCAGCGCCATGAAGCTGATGGACCTCGATGTGATCGTCACGGCGCCCCCGGCACCGGGATGGGGCGGCAGATACTGGATGCTGGTCAAGGTCACGACCGATACCGGGATCGTCGGTTGGGGCGAATGTTATGCCGCATCCGTCGGACCGCGGGCGATGACGGCGGTGATCGAGGACGTGTTCGCGCGGCACATGCAGGGCGAAAACCCCGAGAATATCGAATTGATGTTTCGCCGCGCCTATTCGAGCGGTTTCACCCAACGCCCCGATCTGACGGTGATCGGCGCGTTTTCGGGGTTGGAGATCGCCTGTTGGGATATCCTCGGCAAGGCGCGCGAGCGCCCGGTGCATGCCCTTTTGGGGGGGCGGATGAACGACCGCGTGCGGGCCTATACGTATCTTTATCCCTTGCCGCACCACGACATGACGGCATTCTGGACATCGCCTGAAATGGCCGCTGAATCGGCGCTGGACTGCGTCGAACGCGGCTATACCGCGATCAAGTTCGACCCCGCCGGTCCCTACACGGTACGCGGTGGGCATATGCCGGCGATGACCGACATTGCGCAGTCAGTCGCCTTTTGCAAAGCGATCCGCGCGGCTGTTGGCGACAGGGCAGATCTGCTGTTTGGCACCCACGGGCAGTTTACGACAGCCGGGGCGATCCGTCTGGGCCAAGCAATCGAAGCCTATAGCCCACTGTGGTACGAAGAGCCGGTCCCGCCGGACGCCGTGGAACAGATGGCCAACGTCGCCCGCGCCGTGCGCATCCCCATCGCGACGGGTGAGCGGCTGACGACCAAGGCCGAGTTTGCGCCCATCCTGCGCGCCGGTGCCGCAGCGATTCTGCAGCCTGCACTTGGGCGGTCAGGCGGCATTTGGGAAGCCAAGAAAATCGCGGCGATGGCCGAAGTCTACAACGCCCAGATGGCACCGCATCTATACGCCGGACCTGTCGAGTGGGCCGCGAACATCCATCTGGCAGTATCGATTCCCAACATCCTGATGTGCGAATGCATCGAAACCCCGTTTCACGATAACCTGATCAAAGGCTCAATTCGGGTCGACGACGGGTTTATTGCCGCGCCGACATTGCCGGGGCTGGGGATTGAAGTCGACGAAGCATTGGCGCGCGCGCACCCCTATACCGGGAACGGGCTGCATTTGCAGATGCAGGAAGCCCCTTGCGACTATGTGAACGGCAATGCGTTCGAAGGCGGCGCGCCGTCGGTGAAAACCTAGGCGGACCCTAGTAGCTTCAGCGCTGCCGCAACGATTCCTTCGCGCGACGGCAAGGTCGCTGCATAGGCCGGACCGGTCGCGATAAAACTGTCTTCGGCCGTCAGCCGCGCAAAATGCCGGACGCGACGCTCGTGCATCAGTGCCATCAACGCCTCGGCCTGTCCCCCGCTGCGGCGGCATTCGTCGACGATCAGCACAGGGCGGTCCCCGATCGCGTCCATGATCGCTTCTTCGGGAACAGGGGCCAGCCAACGCATATCGACGACGCGGGCTTGGACGCCCTGGTCTGCGAGATCCGATTGCGCCTGCCGGCTTAGGTAGTGCCCGTTGCCATAGGTCAGGAACGCCAGATCAGCGCCGTCCCCCTGCCCCCCCACCTGATCCAGTCCAATCCGCTGATCGGGGGCTGGATAGGTCGTCATCCATCCGCCATCCGCAGCCGAGAGCAGGTCACGCATCGGGTAAAGGGCGATGGGTTCTATGAAGACAACGACCCGCTGCTCTTCGCGCGCCAGGCGGTGTGCCTCGCGCAGCATCATCGCGGCATCGGCCCCGGTGGATGGGCAGGCGATGATAAGGCCCGGAATATCGCGCAGCACCGCCAGCGAATTGTCGTTGTGAAAATGTCCGCCGAATCCCTTTTGATAGCCCAAGCCCGCGATGCGCAGCACCATCGGGTTGGTCCATTGACCGTTGCTGAAGAACGGCAACGTAGCCGCTTCACCGCGCAGCTGGTCTTCGGCGTTGTGCAGATAGGCGAGGAATTGAATCTCGGGCATCGGCACAAAGCCGTTATGCGCGGCCCCGATGGCAAAGCCCAGAATGCTTTGCTCGTCCAGCAATGTATCAATCACGCGGGCCGGGCCAAAACGCGTCTGCAGCTTTTGGGTGACGCCGTAGACGCCGCCCTTGCGGCCCACGTCCTCGCCCATCAAAAGCGTCTCGGGGTGGGTCAGCATCAGATCATGCAAGGCCCAGTTGATGAGTTTCGACATCGGTTGCGGACTGTCCAGTTGCGCCATGTCGCTGCCGAAGACGGCGGCGCGGGCATCATCGGATGGACCATTGGTTGGCGCGCAATCGCGCTTGGGCGGGACGATGCTGGCCATCACATCAACGGCAGATTTCAGATGCGGCCGGGTCTTCACGTCACTCGCGGCTTTTTCGACGGCAGTTAGGGTTTCGGTGTAAATCTTCAGCGATTGGTCGGCAGTCAGCGCTCCCGAGGCCACCAACAGGCGCACGCTGTGCAGCAGCGGATCGTTGGCCTCGTCCGCCTCGACTTCTGCCCGGGGCAGATAGGTGGTGGCGACGTCGGCCCCCGCATGACCATAAAGGCGGACAGTGCGCAAATGAAGAAACGCGGGCTTGCGATGCTTGCGCACAAAATCCGCTGCGTCTTTTGCGGCGGCATAGGCCGCGTTAACCCACTGGCGGGTTTCAAAAGCCGCGGCCACATTGATCAGCGAGCCGCCTCCCTGCTTCACCATCTGCGGCAGGGCATATCTGGCGCAACAATAAACGCTGCGCAAATTGATGGTCACCAGGCCGTCCCAATCCTCGGCCCTGGTCTCAGGCAGTGTGGCCTCGTT
>JBFGFW010000394.1:0-2854 GCA_041579395.1 Sulfitobacter sp. | reverse complement strand
GATGCGCGTGGCGAGGTCCTCCAGATCGGTCTGGATACCTTCGGCGATGGCTTCGAACCAGCTGAGCGCGACGGCGGCGGGGATCGCCACGGCCATCCCTGCGGCAGTGGTCAAAAGCGCCTCCCAGATGCCGCCCGCCAGAACCGAAGGATCGGCCTGCCCACCAGTGGATTCAAGCGCCTGAAACGCCTCGATCATGCCCAGAACAGTGCCCAAAAGCCCGATCAGGGGCGCAATCGTCACGATCAGCTCCAGCGGGCGCAGGCCCGAACGCAGCTGCGTCAACTGGCGCTGTGCGATGCGTGTCACTTCTTCGCGGGCCAGTGCGTCGGGCAACTTTCGGGACAGCAAGACATCGCGGACAAAACGGGCACGCAATCCCTTGGGGCTTTCGTCCCGGCCGGTGACAATCGCCTCGGCCTGCGCAGAAGACCACGCGCCCATGACCGTCAGCCGCCACAGCTTCCACAGCACAATCGCCAAAACCAGCACCGACAGCACCGCGATCGCCCACAAGGCAGGGCCGCCGGTGTTCAAGAATGCAAGCATCTGGGGGGTCATGGCAAAACCTCTAGCGGTTGGAAAACGATGCCCTTCGGCGTCACCTCAAGATGGGCGCTGATGCCAAAGGCGGCGTGGATCAGCGTCGGTGTCAGCACTTGGATCGGCGGGCCATCTGCCGCAATCGCCCCGTTGTGCAAGATCACCAGCCGCGTGCAGTGCCGTGCGGCCAGCCCCAGATCGTGCAACGATACCAGCACGGATCGGCCGGTTTCAGCAAGGCCCGAGAAAGTCTGCATCGTGGCAATCTGATGCGCGGGATCAAGCCCGGCAGTCGGCTCGTCGGCCATCAACAGCGGCGCTTCCTGTGCCAGACTGCGGGCGATCAGAACCCGCGCCTGTTCACCCCCTGACAATTGCGTGGCGACGCGGTGGCGGTAATTCTGCAGGTCCATCTGCCCGATCGCGCGGTCGACCGCCGCGGTGTCCGTGGGTGTCAACTGTTGGCGTGCCGATCGGTACGGCGTGCGCCCCAGCCGGACCAACGTCTCGACATCGACCGGCCAGGCGATTTCGCGCGATTGCGGCATCCAGGCGGCGGCCTTGCCCCGGTCGCGCGAGGTCATCGCGGCCAGCGAACTATGGCCTGTGGCCGGAATCAGCCCCAGTGCGGCGCGCATCAGCGTGGTCTTGCCCGCCCCGTTCGGGCCGATCAGGCCCACGACCTCGCCCTTGCCGATGGCCAGTGAAATGCCATTCAGGACCTGCTTGCCGCCGCGCGATACGCCGAAATCCTGTAGCGCCAGCAAGGTCATAACCCATCCTTTCGGGTGCGGTAGATCAGGTGCAGAAACAGCGGTGCCCCCACCAGGGCGGTGACGACCCCCAGCTTCAGATCGCGTTCCGGCAGCACCACACGGACCAGAATGTCGGATGCCAGGATCATCGCCGCTCCGCCCATGGCAGACGCCCACAACAGCTGACCGGGGCGCGCGCCGACCCACGGGCGCAGCAGGTGCGGCACCACAAGTCCGACAAAACCGATGGCACCTGCCACCGCCGTTGATGCACCCACCACCGCCGCCGTGCCGAAAATCATTGACAACCGCAGGCGGGTCAGGTTCACGCCCATCGCCTCGGCGGCGTCTTCGCCCAAGGTCAGTGCATCCAACCCCCGCGAGATCGTTAGCAGCATGGCCGCCCCCAGAACGATCAGCGGCAGGGCGATCCAGACATGCACCATCGACCGATCCGCCAGCGACCCCATCATCCAGAAAATGATCTCACTTGCTGCATAGGGGTTGGGCGACAGGTTCAGCACCAGCGATGTCAGCGCGCCCGCAAAGGCCGAAATGGCGATCCCCGCCAAGATCAAGGTCAGCGATGTGCCGCGGGGTCCCGCCAGCAAAAGCACCAGAAACACGCCGATCAGCGCGCCGCCCAAGGCCATCATCGGCAGCGCCAGTGCCACGGCCGCCGCAAGCCCGGTCTGGATCGACAAAACGGCACCCAACGCCGCCGACCCCGACACGCCGATTAGCCCCGGATCGGCCAGCGGATTGCGCAAATACCCCTGCATCGCGGCCCCCGCCAGCCCCAGCGACCCGCCGATCAGCACACCCAGAATCGCCCGTGGCAGGCGGATTTCGCGCATCACCAGCGTCATCGGCCCCTGATCCCCGATCAACAGCGCGCGCAGGCTGTCAGCCACCGAAATGTGCGCAGGCCCGATCACCAGCGCCGCGGTGAATAGCGCCAATACCAAAGCGCCCAAAATGGCGGCAAGCCGGGTCATTCGCCGCGCCCCTGCACACGCTGACGCAATCCGATCATCTCGGCGATGGCGTCCAGCACAAAGGGCGTGCCGCAGACCCAATCATGGTCCGTCATGCCGCCCGCTTCGCGACCGCGTTTCAGCGCCTGAACGACGGGATGGTCCATGATCTCTTCGGCGCGCGACCCACCGCGATAGGCCGCACTTTGGATCACCGTGTCGGGCTGCGCCATTGCCAGAACCTCTAGCGGCATCACCCCGCCCCCGGCATAGCCTGCGTCCGCCGCGACGTTTTCAAACCCGGCCACGGTCAGGATTTCGCCCGCCAAGGACCGGTCGCCCGACGTATATCCGTTGGCATGAAACAACGCGGCCCTGGGGTGGTCCGACACCTCGGCCCGGTACGCCGCCAGCGTGGCCTGATAGTTGGCCACCAGCCGCGCTGCGGTCTGTTCCTGCCCCAGCACGCGCCCCATCTGCATCATCTGTTCGGGGATGGCATCCAGACTGTCGGTGATGTCAAAGGCCACGACGTTGATGCCCAGCCGTTCCAGCATCCGCACCGTCGCCCGCGCCGTG
>JBFGFW010000393.1:0-2855 GCA_041579395.1 Sulfitobacter sp. | reverse complement strand
GACCCGCGAAACCCTGTTGAACACGGCCCTGTTTGCCCAGCTGCCGGTCACAGCCATCGCAGCATTGCTGCTGGACGAACCCTTCATCATCACCCTTGTCACCAAGGCCGCGATATTGGCGCTGGCGGGCGTGGGGCTTAACATCGCCTTGGGCCTTGGCGGGCTGGTCAGTTTGGGCCATGCCGCGTTTTTCGGGATCGGCGGCTATGCGATGGGTATTCTGGCGAGCCACGCGCAAAGCTATACGCCCTTGATGGAAACCCCGTTCCTGATTGAGGGGACCAAATCGATGCTGGTGATCTGGGGCGTCGCGATTGTCACCTCGGCCCTTGCTGCGCTGGCGATTGGCGCGCTGTCGCTGCGCACCACTGGCGTTTATTTCATCATGATTACGCTCGCCTTTGGGCAAATGCTGTACTATTTCGCAATTTCCTGGCCGGCCTATGGCGGCGAAGACGGGCTGTCGATCTATGTGCGCAATGGGTTTCCGGGGCTGAACACGCTGGACCCGATCCAGTTCTTCGGCATCGCCTTTGCTGTGCTTGCCATCGTGCTGTTCATCGCCAGCCGGATCGCCAAAGCGCCGTTTGGGTTGGCCCTGTCTGCCGCGCGCCAGAACGCCGAACGCGTTGAAACTGTGGGGCTTGCACCGTTCCGGCTGCGGTTGGTGGCCTTTGTCATTTCAGGGGCGGTCACGGGGCTGGCGGGCGCGCTTTTTGCCGACCTGAACCGCTTTGTCAGCCCGACCATGTTCAGTTGGCAAACCAGCGGCGAAATCATGGTTTTCGTCATCCTTGGCGGGGTCGGGCGATTGTTTGGCCCGGTGGCAGGGGCTGCGTTGTTTATTCTGCTGGAGCATGTCCTGGGCGGTCTAAGCGATTTCTGGCACGTTTATCTTGGGCTGCTGTTGTTGCTGGTGGTGCTTTTTGCGCGCGGTGGTCTGATCGGCACGCTGGCCGGTCGGGAGGTGGCGCATGACTGATCCGCTGCTGAAACTGATGAACCTGCACAAAAGCTTTGGCGCGCTGACGGCGACGGACAATGTGTCGCTGACGCTGATGCCGGGCGAAATTCACGCGCTGATCGGGCCGAACGGCGCGGGCAAATCCACGCTGATCAAGCAGATCGCGGGCGGGCTGCCCTCTGACAGCGGCACGGTGCATTTTGCGGGCCGCGATGTGACCCACCTGACCACGGTTGCACGCGCACGGGCCGGGTTGGGGCGCACATTTCAGATTTCATCGCTGGCAATGGATTACACAGTGCTGCAAAACACCGTGCTGGGGGCTTTGGGGCATGATGGTCGCGTGATGCGGTTTTTTCGCCCCGTGATGAAGGACGCCGCATTGGTCGACCGGGGCATGGCGGCGCTGGCCCGCGTCGGTCTGGCCGATCAGGCCACCAAACGCACCGCCGATCTGTCACACGGGCAGCGCCGCCTGCTTGAGGTCGCGGTGGCACTGACGCTTGAGCCCAAGGTGTTCTTGATGGATGAACCCATGGCCGGGCTTGGCGCTTCTGGGTCCAAACGGCTGACCATGTTTTTGGATAGCCTGCGGGCCGAGGCGCCGATCTTGCTGGTCGAACATGATATGGATGCGGTGTTCGCGCTGGCCGACCGGATCAGCGTGCTGGTCTACGGTCAGGTGATCGCCACAGGGTCCGCCGACCAGATCCGCCGTGACCCCTTGGTCCGCGAGGCCTATCTGGGGGCGGAGGATGCAGCATGAGTTTTCTTGAATTGCATGGAATTACAGCATCTTACGGCCCGTCGCAGGCCCTGTTCGGGGTCGATTTGCAGATTGAGGCGGGCGAGGTCTGCGCGCTGATGGGGCGCAATGGCATGGGCAAGACATCGACGATCAAGGTCATTTGCCGGATGCTGAAACAGTCGGGCGGGTCGGTACGTTTCGACGGGAAAGACCTTGGCCCGCTGGCCAGCCACCGCGCCGCACAGGCGGGGTTGGGGCTGGTACCCGAGGGGCGGCGCTGCTTTGCACCGTTGACCGTGCATGAAAACCTGATTGCGGCCGCACGACCGGGCCTGTGGGATTACGCCCGCGTCTGTGGTCTGTTTCCGCGCTTGGGCGAACGGCGCGATCAGTTAGCCGGGTCGCTGTCGGGCGGCGAACAGCAGATGCTGGCGATTGGCCGCGCGCTGATGACCAACCCGACGCTGCTGTTGCTGGACGAGGCGACCGAAGGACTGGCCCCCGTGGTCCGGCAGGAAATCTGGGCCGCCGTTGCCACGTTGAAGCGCGACGCCGGTCTGGCGTTGCTGGTGGTTGATAAATCGCTGGCCGAGCTGCGTCAGGTCGCCGACCGCGCGGTCATTCTGGAACGCGGACGATCGGTCTGGTCGGGTGCGATGTCAGCCTTGGACCGCCGTGTCGCCGATCAATACCTTGGCGTTTAAGCGCCTGTTAGCGAAGGAAAACATATGTCGCATAAAGTGATACAGCCCGCCGGATGGGCTTCCGCGAAAGGCTATGCCAACGGGATGCTCAGCGCGGATGGGCATCTGTTCGTGGGCGGTCAAATCGGCTGGACTGCGGACCAGACGTTCGAGGCGCATGATTTCATCGGTCAGATGAAGCAGGCCCTGCTGAACATCCGCGCCGTGGTCGAGGCGGCAGGCGGCGTGCCCGAAGACATCATGCGGCTGACGTGGTACGTGACCGACAAGGCCGAATATGTGGCAGCACAGGCCGAAGTCGGGCGCGCCTACCGCGAGGTGATGGGGCGGCATTTTCCAGCAATGGCAATGGTCGTTGTGGCCGGTTTGATCGAAGACGCGGCCCGCGTCGAAATCGAAGCAACTGCCGTGATTTCAAAGCGTTAGCGGCGCAGGGCAG
>JBFGFW010000392.1:0-2868 GCA_041579395.1 Sulfitobacter sp. | reverse complement strand
GACGATGCCGGGCACGCCCTTTTTCTGTAGCATCGATGTGACCGCTTCGCCGACACCCACCTCACGGATCGCCTCTTCGGTGTCAAAGCGCGGGTTTTCGCGGTAGGTCTGGGCCGCCAAGCGCAATTCCTTGCGGTCCTTGGCGGTAAAGGCGCGCAGCGCGTGCTGCACGCGATTGCCAAGCTGGCCAAGGATGTCATCGGGCACATCGGCAGGGTTTTGAGAGATGAAATAGACACCCACCCCTTTGGAGCGGATCAGCCGCGCCACCTGTTCCACCTTGTCCACCAGCGCTTTTGGGGCATCTTCGAACAGCAAATGCGCCTCGTCGAAAAAGAAAACCAGCTTGGGCTTTTCGGGGTCCCCCACTTCGGGCATTTCCTCGAACAGTTCAGACAGAAGCCACAGCAGGAAAGTTGCATAAAGCTTGGGCGAGCTCATCAGCTGATCGGCGGCAAGGATATTGATAAAACCGCGACCATCCGTGTCGGTGCGCATAAGATCGGACAGCGCCAGCGCAGGTTCGCCGAACAATTCGGCGGCACCCTGATTTTCCAGCACCAGCAACCGGCGCTGGATCGTACCAACCGAAGCCGAAGACACGTTGCCGTAGCGCAGTGCCAGTGTCGATGCATTTTCCCCGACCCAGACCAGCAACGATTGCAAATCCTTCAGGTCCAGCAGCGGCAGCCCGTCTTCGTCCGCGACGCGGAAGGCGATGTTCAGGATGCCTTCCTGTGCCTCGGTCAGTCCCAGAAGCTGGCCGAGCAACAGCGGGCCCATTTCTGACACCGTGGTACGCACCGGGTGGCCCTGTTTGCCGAACATATCCCAGAACGCCACGGGAAACGCAGCATAAGAGAAATCGTCGAAGCCGATCTTGGCCGCCCGATCCATGAACGCGCCGTGCAGCTTGTGGGTGTCAGAGCCGGCATTGGCCAACCCGGACAGATCGCCCTTAACGTCGGAGAGGAACACCGGGACGCCTTGGGCTGAAAACCCTTCGGCCAGGATCTGCAAGGTCACGGTTTTACCGGTACCGGTCGCCCCCGCGATCAGCCCGTGGCGGTTGGCATAGCCGATATTCAGGAACTGCTGCGTGGCGTAATTCTCGCCGCCCCCACCGATAAAGATATCTTGCGTCACGTGTTCATCATCCTTTTGGGCCACGCCACAGCGGGCAAAGTGCCGGCACAGCATACAAACTTAACCTTTAGGTACCATAGTGGATTTGTCCCGAACCTGCATGTCCTTTTGGGTTCGTGGGCACTTCCTCCCTGTCAGACTGGCCGTGCCTTAGGGTACGGCCTTTTTTCGCCGCGCCGCAGCATAAGTATCTCACAAGGCTTGCATTTTACCTGTTGACCGAATGGGATCGCTTTCGTAACGTGTCGTCAATAAGTCGGCCTAGTCCGACGGGGAGAAAAAAAGAACCGGGAGAAGGACGCTTAGCGTCCTTTTTCTGTTTTAGAGCTCCCCCTTCCGGGATCAGCAGAAATTTGCCCGAAAGCCCACTGAGCCGGTCGCATCTGGCCTGACATCCGCCTTAACCCATGATAATCAGCGTGAAACTTAACTGATTTGGAATGAGCATGAACAAGTACCTCTCTATTCTTCCGCTGTGTGCTGCGATGGCACTGACACTGCCTGTTGGCGGGTTTGCGCAAACCACGACAACCGAAGCACCCGCTACGGAAACAGCCCCTGCCGCGACTGATGCACCTGCTGCATCATCGCCCACTGCGGCCGATGTCGAAGCGCAACTGAGCTTGGGACAGGATGCCGAGGCAGACACGGAACTGGGCAAGCCCTATACCAAGGAAGTTGTCGGCGCGTGGGAAATGCGTTGCATCAAGACCGAGGCAGAGGTTGATCCGTGTCAGATGTACCAGCTGATGGATGACGGCCAAGGGGCCCCCGTGGCCGAATTTTCGCTGTTCCGTCTGCCCGCCGGCGGCAAGGCCGCAGCCGGTGCGACCGTGGTTGTGCCACTGGAAACAGCCCTGCCATCGCAGTTGACCATCACGGTTGATGGTGGCAAGGCGCGGCGCTATCCGTTTGCGTTCTGTAACCCTGTTGGCTGCTATGTGCGCATGGGGCTGACCCCCGACGATGTTGCCGTTTTCAAGCGTGGCAAGGAAGCGGTCATCACCATCGTGCCCGCCCTTGCCCCCGATCAAAAGGTCGAACTGGCCCTGTCACTGGATGGGTTCACCGCCAGCTTCGACAAGTCGTCGGTCATCGATCAGTAAGCCGAAGGTCGCCCGACAATCGCAAGGCCGCCTTGTCGCAAGGCGGCCTTTTGCGTTTCAGACTCCGCGTAGTGCCATCACCGCATTCATCCCGCCAAATGCAAAGGCATTGGACAGGGCTACGTTCACCTTTTTATCGCGCGCTTCGTTCGGAACAACGTCCAGCGGGCAGTCGGGATCAAACGCCTGATACCCGATCGTGGGGGCAATCACTCCGTCGCGCAACGCCATGATGCAGGCCAGCAGTTCAATCGCCCCGGTGCCGCCAATGACATGCCCGTGCATCGATTTGGTCGAACTGATCATCAGCCTGTCGGCATGCCCCCCGAACACGTCCCGGATCGCAGCGGATTCGGTTTTGTCGTTGGCCGCTGTCCCGGTGCCGTGCGCGTTGATATAGCCGACCTGATCCGGGTTCATCTGCGCATCTGCCAGCGCCGCTATCATTGCCCGCCTGGCCCCGGCCTGGGACGGCATGACAATGTCGGACGCGTCCGACGTCATTGCAAACCCCGCCACTTCGCACAGGACATCGGCACCGCGGGCGCGGGCATGGTCGAGTTCTTCGAACACGAACACCCCTGCCCCTTCGCCCTGCACCATGCCGCTGCGGTCG
>JBFGFW010000391.1:0-2887 GCA_041579395.1 Sulfitobacter sp. | reverse complement strand
TCGCGGGTGTCGTAGAACTGGCCGATAAAGGCCTCCAGCACTTCGGCGGCATCGACGTCGGGGCCGACGCGGGGGTAATAATCGCGGTTGCCCCAGTTTTGGTTCGCGCGGATAAAGAACACCTGCACGCAGGCCTGCCCCTGATCCAGATGCAGCGCGATGATGTCCGCTTCGGACACGCCGTGTGGGTTGATGCCTTGCGCCGTCTGCACCTGCGTCAACGCCTTGATCCGGTCACGCAGGGCAGCGGCGCGTTCAAACTCCATGTTGTCCGAGGCCGCGGCCATTTCCGACGCCAACCTGACCTGAATGTCGGTTGACTTGCCGCACAGGAATTTCTCGGCGTCCTGTACGGTTTTCAAATACTCTTCGGGGCTGATTTTGCCCACGCAGGGGGCCGAACAACGCTTGATCTGGTGCTGCAGACAGGGACGCGTACGGCTTTCAAACATCGCGTTTGAACAGTCGCGCAGCAAGAACACCCGCTGCAACTGGTTCAGCGTCCGGTTTACCGCACCCGCGCTGGCGAAAGGGCCATAATAGCTGCCTTTTTCCTTTTTCGCGCCGCGGTGCTTTTTGATCTGTGGATAACCGTGATCGGCGGTTACCAGAATGTTGGGAAAGCTTTTGTCGTCGCGCAACAGCACATTGAACTTGGGCTTCAGTTGCTTGATCAGGTTTTGTTCCAGCAACAGCGCTTCGGTTTCCGTCTTGGTGGTCAGAAACATCATCGACGCGGTGTTGGAAATCATCCGTGCGATGCGCCCGGAATGGCCGGACGGCCGCGCGTAATTGCTGACCCTTGCCCGCAGGTTGCGCGCCTTGCCCACATATAGAACGCGGCTTTCGCTATCCAGCATCCGGTACACGCCGGGCGACCCGTCAATCGTCTTGAGATACGATTGGATCACCTCATATCCGGTCTTCTGAGTGTCGGTCCGTTCGGTCATCGATTCGCGCTGCCTTGCTGCCTGTGCTGCACCAGAGTGACGTCGTGAACAACCCTAAACATACCCACGAGTCCTGTGGATAACCTCGCAGATAACTTTCTGTGAGACGGGGTTTTTCCTTGTTTTTGGCAGGTTTCCGCCGTTCGCACAAATTTTAGGCAATTTTTCAACGCCCTGATTTTAAACGTTATTTTTATCGTCACATTGTAACATTCTGAAAACATTACGATAATTTTTAGTGTGTTGGTGATGGCTTTTCGAAAGTGCAAAACTTTTCCCTTTTTACGGGTCAAGACTCTACTCAACACCCTGCGAGTCAGGGGTTCTCCACCCCAGATGCTGCCCGCCATCCGTGCATAGTAGCTGCCCGGTGACAGAATGCGCGTCCAAGAAATAACCAAGGGCAGCGGTGACGTCATCGGGATTAGCACCGCGTCCCAAAATGACTTTGGCACGCTGCTTGGCGAAATGTTCATCGCTTTGCCGCGCGCCTTGCAGTGTCGGACCGGGGCCGATCGCGTTGACCCGAATGGCGGGGGCCAGCGCCTGCGCCGTGGTCTGCGTCATTGCCCACAACCCCATCTTTGCGATTGTATAGGTCATGAATTCAGGGGTCAGCTTACGGACCCGCTGGTCCAGCATGTTGACGATTAGGCCGACCGATATCGGCTCGCCCTTGGCATCGGTATCCGGAACAAGGTTTTGGGCGGCCATCGCTTGCGTTAGGATGAACGGCGCGCGCAGGTTGCTGCCGATATGCCGGTTCCAGCTTTCGGCCGAGGCGGTTTTTACGTTGTCATAATCAAAAATCGACGCGTTGTTGATCAGGCAGGTGATCGGCCCACCCAAGGTATCGACCGCGTGGGAAAACAGCGATTGCGTGGCACCCTCGTCCAGAAGGTCGGCCCGAAGCGCAACGCCGCGTTGGCCCTTCGCCGCCAATTCGGCCACCACCGCCTGCGCGCCCTCTGCCGAGGTGTTGTAATGCACAGCCACGTCATAGCCGCGATCACCAAGATACAGCGCCATCGCCCGGCCCAACCGCGCGCCCGCGCCCGTCACCAATGCATGTTTCATGGAGCGGCCTTTCTCAAATCAGGATCACTGTCAGGTACAGCAGGTAGCTTGCGCACAAGCCGACACCCCAGGTCCGCGTGATGTTCCAGCCCAGATACACAAATGGAATAATCATCAGTGATGCACCCAGCATCACCCACAGGTCGAAACGCAGAAATTCAGGATCGACCCGGATCGGCCCCACAAGGCTGGCAACGCCGATGATGCCCAAAAGGTTGAACATGTTCGATCCGATGACGTTGCCCAACGCCACATCCGCCTGACGGCGCAAGGCCGCCATCACGGTCGTCGCCAGTTCCGGCAGCGATGTCCCGATGGCCACCAGCGTCAGGCCGATCACCGTGTCACTGATGCCATAGGATGTCGCAATCAGCGATGCGTTTTCGACCAGCAGGCTGGCCCCCAACGGCAGACCTATCAAACCCAGCAGCAGATACACACCGATGCGCCAGCCCGGCATGTCAGGATCCGCGCCTTCGGGGTCTTCCTCTGCGTCTTCGGGGTTATCGCGAACAGATTTCTGATGTTTTTTGGTGTCGCGAAACGCGTCGATCAGGACGTAGGCCAAGCCCGCTAGCAGGATCAGCCCGGCCCAACGGTCAAACACACCCCGATACGCCAATGCGATGAACAAGACGGATGCGCCGATCATCATGTTGTAAGTCTTGCGCGTGTGGCATTCCGACGTGTGCATGGTGGCCAGCAACGCAGGTACCCCCAGCACCAACAGGATGTTCGCGGTGTTCGACCCCACAACATTGCCAAGCGCAATACCCGGCGCATTGTCCAGCACCGCCTTGATCGAAATCAGCAATTCAGGTGCCGACGTGCCAAAGGCCACGATCGTCAGGCTGACGATC
>JBFGFW010000390.1:0-2904 GCA_041579395.1 Sulfitobacter sp. | reverse complement strand
TGGGTCATCAAGGGCGTTATTCACTGTCGCCAGAAGATCATCCGCCTCGACGAACCTGTTGGCCAAGACGGCATTCGCCGCTGCGCCATCGTGCTGGAACCAGACCTGATACGGGTGCAGGGCAGCCTGAAACGTCCTTTTCAAGGCTGGCGCTATCTAACCATTGCCGACGCCCCATCCGATTTGCCAGAGGGGCGCGCGCACGAAGATCCCTTGCCCGTAGCACTTAATCGCGCGCTGGCGGAAATCGGCGTGCTATAACGGCACACTCCGCGACGCGATGATGTGATGGATTTGAGTTTATTTAGCAAAATGAAGAAGGAAAGGTGCCACGCCCCTCTTCATTTTGCCCTTAAACTCCCGCCGGAGGCAAAATTTGGAAAGAGATCGCGCGTCCGCGCCGCCTTATGGTCGGGCCAAATTGTCCAGCAATCCGTCAAGCGTCGTCCTGTCATCCGTGTCCATCTCAGCCAAACGGCTGCGCCACAAGGTGGCCTGCGACTTCAAGATCATCCCATCCGACAGGATCTTCAGATGGTTCGCGCGCAGCGTCTCTCCGCTTGAGGTGATGTCGGCGATGGCTTCCGCAGTCTCGTTCTTGATCGTTCCTTCGGTGGCCCCTTGGCTGTCCACCAGCGCATAATCCGCGACACCGGCACCGCGCAGGAAATCGCGTACCAACCGGTGGTATTTCGTGGCAATCCGCAGGCGAAATCCGTGATCTTTCCGAAATGCTGCCGCCGCGGCGTCCAGATCGTCCAGCGTGTCCACGTCGACCCAGGCCTGTGGCACCGCGATGATCAGATCAGCATGGCCAAAACCCAATTCTTCGACCGGGTCGACCAACCGATCCCACAAGGCCAGCTTTTCGTGGATCAGATCGGTGCCGGTGACGCCCAGGTGAATGCGTCCCGCCGCCAGCTCGCGCGGAATCTCTCCTGCCGACAAAAGCATAAGCGTGACGTTGTCGATCCCCTCGACGGCTCCCGCATATTCCCGCTCGGATCCGGTGCGCTGCAGGGTGATGCCGCGCGCTGCGAACCAGTCAAATGTTTTTTCCATCAACCGTCCCTTGGACGGTACACCCAGCTTGATCGTCATTGCGGAAGCTCCAGTGCCAACATCAGACCGGGGCGCATCACGCCGCCGACTGCCGGGATTTCGCCGCCCTGCCCCAACTGCCGGGTCAGCGCGTCATAGCGACCGCCACTCGCTATCGTTGGCAGATCCGGCCGCCCGTCGGCGCGAAAACCAAAGACGAAGCCGTCGTAATATTCCATCGACACGCGCCCGAAGCTCGCTTCAAACATCAACTTCGCAGTATCGACGCCGCGTGCAGCAAGTGCACTGGCCCGCGCCGTTGCCCGCTCGACCGCGGCAGAGATCGCGGGCAAATTTACGGCCAGATCCCGCATCTGGTTCAGCGCGCGCGGCATGGTGTCGCGAATGTCCAGCAGGGCCAGGATCAACGCCACCTGCTTGCCCGACAACAGCGGCGTGGCGGCATCCTCGCGCAGAGCTTCGATGCGTGACGTCACCTCGTCCCAGCGGCGCAGGCCAATCAGCGGCGCATCACTTTGAACGCTCCCTTGCAACAGCGCCGCGCGGGCTTGCGGCGTCGGCGTCTTGCCTGAAAACCGATCCAGCAGCGCACGGAACCTGTGGGGCCGCCAGATGTGGCGCATCAACGCATCCTTGCGCCGCTGCGTCGTCTCAAGCCCTTGAACAGCGGCCATCAGGATACCGATGTCGCCGGTTACGGGCGTTACGGGAAGTCCGGCCAGTGCCGTTGCAATCAGCGCAAACACTTCGGCGTCAGCAGCCGCAGGATCTGCCCTGTCGAAAACCTCATAGCCGACCTGGATGAACTCATTGGACCGATCGGGGTCATGCTCCTGACGGCGAAACACCTCACCCGCATACGTATAGCGCGCGGGGTCAGCCCCATGGGCCATGTGCATCTGCACGACCGGCAGGGTGAAATCAGGCCGCAGCATCTGTTCGCCGCGCAGCGCGTCGGATGTGACATAGGCCCGCGCCCGGATGTCTTCGCCATAAAGATCCAGCAGCGTTTCGGCAGGCTGCAGGATCGGCGGCTCCACCACCACTGCTCCCTGCGCCTCGAACACCGCCCGCAGCGCATTGGCCTTGGCAAGCGTCTGTGACAGCGTCGGCATCATGGGTGAAGCTCGAGAAGCGCACGCACCTTGGCCACCAGATCGGACCGCGCCACTTCGTACTGGCTGGGGCGATCCTTCCATTCTTCCAGCGTGGCGTTTTCGGCCATCTTGGCCCCCAGGATCAGATCCTTGATCTGCACCATGCCGCCGTCAAACTCGTCACCGCCCGCGATCACCGCCACCGGGCTGTTGCGCCGATCAGCGTATTTCAACTGATTGCCAAAGTTCTTTGGGTTTCCCAAATACACCTCGGCACGAACACCGGCCTGTCGGAGTTCCGCCACCATCGCCTGATAGTCGGCCATGCGCGACTTATCCATTACCGTAACGACCACCGGCCCGGCGGTCTGCGTGGGCAACCGCCCCTTGGCCTGCAGCGCCGCAAGCAGCCTGTCAACGCCGATCGACACGCCTGTCGCCGGCACTTCCTGCCCGGTGAACCGCTTGACCAGATCGTCATAACGCCCGCCCCCCGCGACCGAACCAAAGTTGCGCACCCGGCCCTTGTCGTCCTTGATCTCGAAGGTCAGTTCCGCCTCGAATACAGGTCCGGTGTAATAGCCAAGGCCGCGCACGACGGATGGGTCGATTTCGACCCGGTCAGGCCCATAACCACCAGCAGCCATTAGGTCGGCGATCATCTCAAGCTCGTCCACGCCCTGCGCGCCAATAACAGAACTTTCAACCAAGACTCGCAGGCGCTCGACAGTAGCAGATCCACTAT
>JBFGFW010000389.1:0-2912 GCA_041579395.1 Sulfitobacter sp. | reverse complement strand
GGGTGGTGTCCGATGACGTTCAGTACATGTCGGCAACCGAAGAAATGCGTCACACCGTGGCGCAGGCCAACGCGAACCTTGATGAAAACATGAAGTTCGTCAACGATCTGGTATCGACGCGGAAATCGGGCGACTACACTCTGTCGCCTTCCGAAAGCGTTGATCTGATTGACGTTTCGCCAAAGCAATTGGTGTCCGTAGCGGCATCGCTGATCCCGTTCCTTGAAAACGACGACGCCAACCGCGCCCTGATGGGATCGAACATGCAACGTCAGGCGGTACCGCTGCTTCAGGCAGAAGCACCGCTGGTGGGCACGGGCATCGAAGAAGTCGTCGCACGCGATTCCGGTGCGGCCTATATGGCCAAGCGTGGCGGTATCATCGACCAGGTCGATGCGTCCCGCATCGTGATCCGGGCCACCGAAGACCTTGAACTGGGCGACGCGGGTGTAGACATCTACCGCATGCGCAAATTCCAACGCTCGAACCAGAACACCTGCATCAACCAGCGTCCGCTGGTGAAGGTAGGCGAGACGGTTGTTAAGGGTCAGGTAATCGCCGACGGTCCATCGACCGACATGGGCGAACTGGCCTTGGGCAAGAACGTGGTCGTCGCGTTCATGCCATGGAACGGTTACAACTACGAAGACTCGATCCTGATTTCCGAGCGCGTTTCACGCGATGACGTGTTCACGTCGATCCACATCGAGGAATTCGAAGTGGCCGCACGCGATACCAAGCTTGGGCCAGAGGAAATCACACGCGACATTCCGAACGTCGGTGAAGAAGCGCTGCGCAACCTCGACGAGGCGGGCATCGTTTATATCGGTGCCGACGTTGAGCCGGGCGATATCCTTGTGGGCAAGATCACGCCAAAGGGCGAAAGCCCGATGACGCCGGAAGAAAAACTTCTGCGCGCCATTTTTGGCGAGAAAGCATCGGACGTGCGCGATACGTCGCTGCGGGTCAAGCCGGGCGATTTCGGCACCGTTGTCGAAGTCCGGGTCTTCAACCGTCACGGCGTCGAAAAAGACGAACGTGCGCTGCAGATCGAGCGGGAAGAGGTCGAGCGCCTTGCCCGTGACCGCGACGACGAACTCGCGATTCTGGATCGCAACATCTATGCGCGTCTGCATTCGATGATCATCGGCAAGACGGCTGTCAAAGGCCCGAAGGGTGTGAAGCCGAATTCCGAGATCAACGATGAACTGCTGGAGACGCTGTCGCACGGTCAGTGGTGGCAGCTTGCCCTCAAAGAAGAGGGTGACGCACAGATCGTTGAGGCCCTGAACGAGCAATACGAGATCCAGAAGCGGACCTTGGATGCACGGTTTGAGGATAAGGTCGAAAAAGTACGCCGTGGCGATGATCTGCCCCCGGGCGTGATGAAGATGGTCAAAGTGTTCGTGGCGGTGAAGCGCAAGCTGCAACCGGGCGACAAGATGGCCGGACGTCACGGCAACAAGGGTGTCATTTCCAAGGTTGTGCCAATGGAAGACATGCCGTTCCTTGCGGATGGTACGCCGGTCGACTTCTGTCTGAACCCGCTGGGTGTGCCGTCGCGCATGAACGTCGGTCAGATCCTTGAAACCCACATGGGTTGGGCTGCACGCGGTCTGGGCATCAACATCGACGAGGCGCTTCAGGAATATAAGCGCTCAGGCGATCTGACCCCGGTACGCGAAGCGATGAGCCACGCGTACGGCCAAGATGTCTATGACGAAGGCATCGCGGGCATGGACGAGGACACGCTGATCGAAGCCGCAGGCAACGTGACGCGCGGTGTGCCTATTGCCACGCCGGTCTTCGACGGTGCCAAGGAAGCGGACGTGAATGACAGCCTGAAGCGGGCCGGGTTCGATACCTCGGGTCAATCGGTGTTGTTTGACGGCCGCACAGGCGAGCAGTTTGCCCGCCCCGTGACCGTCGGCGTCAAGTACCTGCTGAAGTTGCACCACCTTGTGGACGACAAAATCCACGCGCGTTCCACCGGTCCATACTCGCTGGTCACCCAGCAGCCATTGGGCGGTAAAGCGCAGTTCGGTGGTCAGCGCTTTGGTGAGATGGAGGTCTGGGCGCTGGAAGCCTACGGCGCTGCATACACCCTGCAGGAAATGCTGACCGTCAAATCGGACGACGTGGCCGGCCGGACGAAAGTCTACGAAAGCATCGTCAAGGGCGAGGACAACTTCGAAGCCGGTATTCCGGAATCGTTCAACGTGCTTGTGAAAGAAGTACGTGGTCTTGGCCTGAACATGGAACTCCTGGATGCGGAGGAAGACGAATAATCGTGCGGTAAAATCCCACCCTGCAGATCAACCCGTAGGGTGGGTTCCCAACCCACGCGTCTCCAAAGCTCCCAATTCAAGGAATTGAAAATGAACCAGGAACTGACAAACAACCCGTTCAACCCCGTCGCACCGACAAAGACATTTGACGAGATCAAGGTATCTCTGGCATCGCCAGAGCGTATCCTGTCGTGGTCGTTCGGCGAGATCAAGAAACCGGAAACCATCAACTACCGCACGTTCAAGCCAGAGCGTGACGGTCTTTTCTGCGCGCGTATCTTTGGCCCGATCAAGGATTACGAATGCCTGTGCGGCAAGTACAAGCGCATGAAATACCGTGGCGTCGTCTGCGAGAAATGCGGCGTCGAAGTCACGCTGCAAAAGGTCCGGCGCGAGCGGATGGGCCATATCGAGCTGGCCTCGCCCGTCGCCCACATCTGGTTTCTAAAGTCGTTGCCGTCGCGCATCGGCCTGATGCTGGACATGACCCTGCGCGATCTGGAACGTGTTCTTTACTTTGAAAACTACGTTGTGATCGAACCCGGTCTGACGGATCTCACCTACGGTCAGATGATGACCGAAGACGAGTTCATGGACGCCCAGGATGCCTATGGCATGGACGCT
>JBFGFW010000388.1:0-2927 GCA_041579395.1 Sulfitobacter sp. | reverse complement strand
TCCTCAAGCGCGGCCAGATCCAGATGCCCCGTGACCGGATCGACCTTCCACTCGCGCACCTCGATCCCGCGCTCGGCCAACCGCCGCCACGGGCCGGTGTTGGCCTCGTGGTCCTGATTGGTGACGACGATCGCCTCGCCAGGTTGCATCATCTTCCCAAACGCCTGCGCCAGCACATAGGTGTTTTGCGTGGTCGACGGCCCGAATGACAGCTCGTCGCCCGTGACCCCCAACAGGGCCGCCATGCGGGCACGCGCCTCGTCCATTTCCGCCCCGCCCAGTTGGCTTGCCGCATAGGGCGCATAGGGCTGCACCTTGCGCTGCGTGTAAAACCGGGTCAGCCGGTCGATCACCGGCCTGCACGTGTACGATCCGCCTGCATTCTCGAAAAACGCCTGACCGGCCAAGGACGGCTCGGCAAACGCGGGGAACTGGGCGCGGACAAATTCAGTATCTAACTTCATCCGCAAACATTCCGCCGCGCGCTTGCGAAGGTCAAGCCGGGAAAGGCCTGCGCAACGATCAATTCCATTTTGCCGGGCAAGGCTGAACCGGTGTTCTTACCGCCCGGACGGACCACAGGAAAACACCGGCGGCCCTTGCGGCCCGCCGGTGTCCCAAGTCGCAAATGCAGCGGCGCGATCAAGCGTTGACGTCAACCACCACACGACCACGCACCTGCCCCTGCAGGATATCCTTGCCCAGTTGCGGCAAGTCCCGAAGGGTTGCAGGCACGATCATATCCTCAAGCTTGGCCATCGGCAGATCCTTGGCGATGCGCTTCCAGGCGCGCAGACGGTTGTCGTAGGGTTGCATCACTGAATCAATCCCCAACAGATTCACGCCGCGCAGCAGAAACGGAATGACCGTCGTGGGCAGGCTGGCACCACCGGCAAGCCCGACCGCCGCAACCGACGCACCGTATTTCATCTGGCCCAAGACCCGCGCCAGCATCTCACCCCCCACGGCATCGATGCATCCGGCCCAGGTTTCACCCTCCAGCGGGCGCTTGACGGTCTCATTGATGTCCTCGCGCGGCACAATCTGCGTGGCCCCCAGTGACTTCAGGTAATCCGTCGCTTCGGGCCGCCCGGTTACAGCAGCAACCTCGTGACCCAATGCGGCCAGAATGGCCACTGCCACCGAACCAACACCGCCCGCAGCACCCGTCACCAGCACCGGACCGTGGCCAACCTTCAACCCGTGATCCTCCAGCGCCATCACCGCCAGCATCGCGGTAAAACCTGCCGTGCCCACCGCCATCGCCTGACGCGTATCAAGGCCATCGGGCAGAGGCACCAGCCAATCGGCACGCACCCGCACCTTCTGCGAATACCCGCCCCAATGCGCCTCGCCGACGCGCCAGCCGGTCAGCACCACCTTGTCACCGGGTTGATAGCGGTCATCCTGGGATGCCTCGACCGTGCCCGCAAAATCAATACCCGGAATATGCGGGTACTTGCGCACCAATCCGCCGCCCGACCCAAGACACAGACCGTCCTTGTAGTTGACCGTCGAATACTCGACCGCAACTGTCACCTCGCCTTCGGGCAACTGATCAAGATCAATCTGCGTCACCGCGGCAGTTGTCTCGCCCGTCTCTTCGTCCTTGGTCACCATCAGCGCATCAAACATCATCTCTCCTATCCAAAGGGCACCAGAACCTGATCCCTCTTCATTTTGCCAACTAAACTCCGGGGAGCCCGAGGGGCTGGCCCCTCGGTCCCGACCCTCTCACTCTGGCGCTAAAGCCAGAATTTCTCGCGGACCACCGCGTCGCGCAAACCGTCCGGCGTGCGTACCTGTACCTGCGTGTTCTCATCCCAATGGGTCATCCGCACCATCCCGATGGCGACATTGGTCTTGAAATCCGGCGAATACGCAGCCGACGTCACCTGACCCACGGCCTTGCCATTCACCTCGATCCCCCAAACGCGGTCACAGGGCGGAACCGGGTCGCCCTGGATGTCGATCGCCCTAACCTGCTGGTTCGGCCCTTCTTTGGCAACGCGCAACAGGGCATCACGCCCGATGCAGCCGATTGCCGTCTGGGTATCACAGAACTTGCCCAACCCGCATTCATGAGGCGTGTTGTCGTCGGTCATGTCGTTGCCATAGCTCAGTAATCCACCCTCGATCCGCTCGATCAGGTTGGGGCAGCCAGCCCGCACATCCAGATCGCGCCCGGCTTCGAACAAGGCGTTCCACAAAGGCATGCCCTTATCCGCACCGTCGCAATAGATCTCAAAGCCGCCCTGTTTGGAGTATCCAGATCGCGCCACGGCCATGGAACGCCCCTGAAAGCCGAACATGCCAAACCGGAAGAAGCGCACATCGCGCACCGCGTCGCCGAACACCCGCGCCATCAGGTCGTCGGCCTTGGGGCCCTGCACCGCCAGCGGGCTCACGTCCGGCTCGTCGATCAGTACATCCAGACGGTAGCCGTTGGCGATGCCCTTGACCCACAGCATCAGATCGCTGTCCGCGATGGAAATCCACCAATGGTCATCCGCCAGCTTGACGGCCACCGGATCGTTCAACATGCCGCCCGTCTCGTCCACGATCGGCACATAAAAGCAGCGTCCCGGTGCCATGCCGCGCAGATCGCGCGGTGTCAGCATCTGCATCAGTTTGGCCGCATCGGGCCCGCGCAGTTCAACCTGCCGTTCGCAGGCGACGTCCCAGACCTGCACCGCCTCTTTTAGGTGGTGATAATCGTCCACTACTGACTCAAACACCGTGGGCAGCAGCATGCGGTTGTAGACGGTGTAGGCCTTGACCCCTGCCGCCTCAACTCCGTCGGAAAACATTGTGCGCCGCACCCGGCGCGAGGGGGAAATCGATGCCATTTCAGGTCTCCGGCATATAAATGATATCGCTGACGGGTGCAGCTTCACCGGCGACCGTCAGCATCGCGTGGCTGTGGA
>JBFGFW010000387.1:0-2930 GCA_041579395.1 Sulfitobacter sp. | reverse complement strand
GAGATGGACCCGCAGGAACGCGCCTTTCAAGAACGGATCAATGCGGGTGGCAAGATTGAACCGAAGGATTGGATGCCGGACGGCTATCGCAAGAACCTGATCCGGCAGATCGGCCAGCACGCGCATTCGGAAATCGTGGGCCAGCTGCCCGAAGGCAACTGGATCACCCGCGCCCCGACGTTGGAACGCAAGGCAATCCTGCTGGCCAAGGTACAGGACGAGGCGGGGCATGGCCTGTACCTGTACTGTGCCGCCGAAACCCTGGGGGTCACCCGTGATCAACTGACGCGCGATCTGCTGTCGGGCAAGATGAAGTATAGTTCGATCTTTAATTATCCGACCTTGACGTGGGCCGACATGGGGGCCGTCGGCTGGCTGGTTGACGGTGCCGCGATCATGAATCAGGTACCGCTGCAGCGTACATCCTATGGTCCCTACGCCCGCGCCATGGTGCGGATCTGCAAGGAGGAATCATTTCACCAGCGCCAAGGCTACGACATCATGATGAAGATGGCGAATGGCACTGCGGCGCAGAAAAAGATGGCTCAGGATGCGTTGAACCGGTTTTGGGGGCCCGCGTTGATGATGTTTGGCCCATCTGACGAAAACTCGGTCCATTCGGCGCAATCGATGGCGTGGAAGATCAAGATGAACAGCAACGACGAACTGCGCCAGAAGTTCGTCGATGAATGCGCCCCGCAAGCCGCCTATCTGGGCCTGACCGTGCCTGACCCCGATCTGAAATGGAACGAGGAACGCGGCCACTATGATTTCACCCAGCCCGATTGGGATGAATTCTTTGACGTTTTGCGCGGCAACGGCCCCTGCAACACCGAACGATTGGCCGCACGGAACAAGGCTTGGGATGACGGCGCTTGGGTGCGCGAAGGGCTGATGGCCCACGCGGCGAAAAAACGCGCTGCCAAGTTGGCAGCGGAGTAACCGGCATGAGCAGCCCCGAAGCAACGCCATATCCCGGCACCCAGGCCGTCAAGCACGGCAAGGCCCACGCGGATGAATGGCCCCTGTTTGAAGTTTTCATTCGCGGCCAGCACGGTCTAAGCCACCGGCATGTCGGTTCGTTGCACGCGCCCGATGCTGAAATGGCCATCAAGAACGCCCGCGACGTTTACACCCGGCGCAACGAAGGCGTCAGCATCTGGGTCGTTTTGGCCGCTGACATCGCCGCTTCCTCGCCCGAGGAAAAAGGCCCGCTTTACGAGCCTGCCAACGACAAGGTTTATCGGCACCCAACCTTCTTCGACATCCCAGACGACGTGGGGGCGATGTGACGGACCCTCTGTTTGAATTCCTGTGCCGCATGGGGGACAACACGCTGGTTCTTGGGCACCGCGTTTCCGAATGGTGCGGCCACGCCCCCGTGCTGGAAGAGGATATCGCGCTGGCCAACACCGCGCTGGATCTGATCGGGCAGACAACGCTTTGGCTGGATCTGGCCGGAGAGGTCGAAGCCGCGGGACGAGACGCGGACGCCTTGGCATTTCACCGTGATGTCTGGGATTTCCGCAATCTGCTGTTGGTCGAACAACCTAACGGCGATTTCGGCCAGACCATGATGCGGCAGTTCCTGTTCGATGCGTGGCACCTGTCGCAACTGACCGCATTAATGGACAGCGCGAACCAACACATCGCAGCGATAGCCGAAAAGTCGACCAAGGAAGTCACCTATCATCTGGAACGCGCAACCGACACGGTGATCGGTCTGGGCGACGGGACGAAGGAAAGCCATGCCCGGATGCAGGCCGCATTGCATCTTTTGTGGCCCTATGTCGGGGAAATGTTTGTGTCTGACGATGTGGATGCGGCGATGGTAAAGGACGGCATAGCGCCTGATCCCGGCACCTTGCGCCCTGCGTTCGACACATTGGTCGGGGATGCATTTCGCGCGGCGACGCTGGAAAAGCCAGCAGATGATTTTGCCCACAAGGGCGGGAAATCGGGCAAGCGGCATACTGAACATCTGGGGCATATGTTGACCCAGATGCAATGGCTGCAACGCGCCTATCCTGATGCGACATGGTAAGGGAAAAGCCCACGTTAGATACTGTTTGGGGCTGGCTTTCGGCCGTGCCCGATCCAGAAATCCCAGTGATCTCGCTGACCGATCTGGGGATCATCCGCGATGTCCAATGGCAGGGGGATACGCTTGAGGTGACTGTCACGCCAACCTATTCCGGGTGCCCTGCCACCAGCATCATCAATCTGGATATCCAGACGGTGCTACGCGGGCATGGGATTGAAAATGTGGCGTTGAAGCGACAATTATCGCCCGCCTGGACGACCGACTGGCTGTCTGAACAGGGTCGCGCCAAACTTGAGGCATATGGGATCGCCCCGCCCCAACCTGCCGGCGGCCCCAATCAATGCCCGCGCTGCAAGTCCACCCATCTG
Organism: Sulfitobacter sp.; assembly: GCA_041579395.1. GTDB lineage: Bacteria > Pseudomonadota > Alphaproteobacteria > Rhodobacterales > Rhodobacteraceae > Sulfitobacter. The sequence goes on along the minus strand of JBFGFW010000387.1, from coordinate 518 downwards.
GAAAAGATCAGCCAGTTCGGATCGACCCCCTGCAAGGCGCAGTGGCGGTGTACTGACTGTCTGGAACCCTTTGACTATTTCAAGTGCATCTGACCCATGAGCCAATTTCTGCCCTTATTAGTTACTGATATTCACCATACAATCCGCGATGCGGTGGTGTTGACGCTAAAGCCCCAAGACCCGGCGGCGTTCGAATTCATCCAAGGTCAGTATCTGACATTCAAGCAGGATTTCAACGGCACCGAACTGCGCCGCAACTATTCCATATGTACCGGTTTGGACGACGGGCTTTTGCAGGTGGGCATCAAGCGGGTCGATGGCGGGGCGTTTTCAACTTTTGCCAACGAGGCATTGCAGGTCGGCGATACCCTGCACGCGATGCCGCCCCAGGGCAGGTTTTTTACCGCGATAGAGCCTGATCTGGCGAAAAATTACCTTGGCTTTGCGGGCGGGTCAGGCATCACGCCGGTGTTGTCGATCCTGAAAACGGTGTTGAAGCGCGAGCCGAAGTCGACCTT
>JBFGFW010000386.1:0-2961 GCA_041579395.1 Sulfitobacter sp. | reverse complement strand
TACGTTCTTTGATCGCGCGCTCCATCCGCAGAAGGCCGACGCGGTATTGGTTTTCCATCAGCTCGCCAACAGACCGCACCCGGCGGTTGCCAAGGTGGTCAATATCGTCGATGTCGCCCCGGCCGTCGCGCAGGTCGACCAGCGCCTTGATGCAGGCCACGATATCATCGCGGTCCAGCGTGCGCTGTGTGTCTTCCTTGTCGAGATTCAGACGCATGTTCATCTTCACACGGCCAACAGCCGACAGGTCATAACGTTCAGAATCAAAAAACAACGTGTCGAACAGGTTCGATGCGGCTTCGACGGTGGGCGGCTCGCCCGGGCGCATGACACGGTAGATGTCCATGAGCGCGGTGTCGCGGTTCATGTTCTTATCCGCAGCCATCGTGTTGCGCATGTAAGGGCCGACATTGATGTTGTCGATATCGAGAAGCGGAATCTCGGTGACACCGGCGTCGATCAGCTCTTTTGCCGTGCCGCCAATCAGCGTGCCGTCTTTGTCACGCTCAAGCGTCAACTCGTCACCGGCTTCGACATAGATCGCGCCGGTTTCTTCGTTGATGATGTCGCGTGCCACGAACTTGCCTTCGATATGTTCGAAAGGCAGCAGCAGTTGGGATACCTTGCCTTCGTCAATCAACTGCTTCACGGCCCGAGGCGTGACCTTCTTGCCCTTTTCGAACAGCACTTCGCCCGTCGATGCGTCCACCAGATCATAGGTCGGACGTGTGCCCCGCACACGATCAGGATAGAACGGTGCAACCCAACCCTGGCCATCCTTCAGCGTGTAATTCACGGTTGTATAATACGCATCCATGATCGCTTCCTGGTCGAGACCAAGCGCATACAACAGCGTGGTGACCGGCAATTTGCGACGACGGTCGATCCGTGCGAATACGATATCCTTGGCGTCGAATTCGAAATCCAGCCAAGAGCCGCGATAAGGGATGATCCGGCAGGCAAACAGCAATTTGCCGGACGAGTGGGTCTTGCCCTTGTCGTGGTCAAAGAAAACACCTGGCGACCGATGCATCTGCGAAACGATCACGCGCTCCGTGCCGTTGACGACGAATGTGCCGTTTGGCGTCATCAGGGGCATGTCGCCCATGAACACGTCTTGCTCTTTGATATCCTTGACGGACTTGGCACCGGTATCTTCGTCAATATCAAACACGATAAGACGCAACGTCACCTTCAAAGGTGCGCTGTAGGTCATGTCACGCTGCTGACATTCCTCGACATCGTATTTGGGTTTTTCCAGCTCGTACTTGACGTATTCAAGCACCGAAGTCTCGTTGAAGTCCTTGATCGGGAATACCGACTGAAAGACGCCCTGGATACCGTCACCATCTGTGGGAGTATCTTGATCGCCGGAGCGCAGGAACAAGTCATATGAGGATTTCTGAACCTCGATCAGGTTCGGCATCTCCAGCACTTCGCGGATTTTGCCATAGTATTTACGTAGACGTTTCTGGCCAAGGAAGGATTGCGCCATGTGTCATGTCACCTTTCGTGTCTCTTGCCGAGCACGCCATCACCGGGGCCGTGATGCGCGCCCATAAGAGCGGTAAATCCTGGTCAATTCTTGAGGCACGTCCCACCGCACCTCTTCCGACCCTTAGGACCTATCCAAAGAAGTATTTCGCCTGAAATACTTGTCAAAACAGATCAGGCTGGACAGGGATTTACCCCGTCCAGCCTTTGTTTCTATGGGCTGCCCCGGAATTTTCAGAAAATTCCGGTCCGTTTTCTTTCAAAGAAAACGGCACCCAGATCAGATGGCTTACGCCAGTTCGACCTCTGCGCCAGCTGCTTCCAGCTTGGCTTTGACTTCTTCGGCTTCAGCTTTGTCGACGCCTTCTTTGATTTTGCCGCCAGCTTCAACCAGATCCTTGGCTTCTTTCAGGCCCAGACCGGTGATGCTGCGTACTTCCTTGATCACGTTGATCTTGGATGCGCCAGCGTTCTTCAGAACGACGTCGAATTCGGTCTTCTCTTCTTCGGCAGCGCCTGCATCGGCAGGACCAGCCATCATCACTGCGCCGCCAGCGGCGGGCTCGATGCCATACTCGTCCTTGAGGATGGTTTTCAGTTCTTGTGCTTCGAGCAGGGTGAGACCAACGATCTCTTCTGCCATTTTCTTCAGATCAGCCATGTTTAGCTCTTTCCGTTAACGATATGTGTGTTCCAACGCGAGTGTACAACCCTGCGCCGGCTTGACGATGTTGCTTTACGCAGCCGCCTTGTCCTCGATCGTGGACAAGATGGATGCGATATTGCTTGCAGGTGCGCCAATGGCCCCCGCGATGTTCGAACCCGGTGCGCCCAGCATACCCGCGATGGTGGAGATAAGCTCCTCCCGCGAAGGCATCTTGGACACGGCTTCGACACCGGCGGCGTCCAATACGTTCTCACCCATTGCACCACCGAGAATCACAAACTTTTGATTATCTTTGGCGAATTCCTGGGCCACCTTGGCTGCTGCCACGGGGTCGTCGGAATAGGTCAGAACGGTCATACCCGTCAGGAGGTTCGCAATGCTTGCGCATGGCTTTCCATCAAGGGCAATTTTGGCGAGCCTGTTTTTGGCAACACGCACGGCCCCGCCCGCAGCGCGAGCGCGCGCACGAAGGTCCTGCATTTCAGCAACTGTCAGGCCGACGTAGTGGCTAACCACAACGACGCCAGAGCTTTCAAAGATCTGGCCGAGTTCGTCGACCAATTGTTCTTTCTGGGCTCTATCCACAGTTTCACTCCAAATCTGGGGGTTACCCCCCGGCTCAATTAAGTTCGCTTGCACGAACAGTCTTGGTCCATTTTACGGGAATAAGCCAAAATGCCCTCACGCTTGCGCGGTCGGTAATTCTAACGTCTCCCATCTCGGAAAGGAAATTAAGGCTTTGGGCCACCCTTCGTCTCGGACAGAAGACTCACCCGCAGGAACTGCAGGTGAATCGAGGG
>JBFGFW010000385.1:0-2968 GCA_041579395.1 Sulfitobacter sp. | reverse complement strand
GTGCCAGCGGTCAAACGGTCGCGAAAAAATCATGAAATCATGGGAATGGTGGGTCGTGAGAGGCTCGAACTCCCGACATCTTCGGTGTAAACGAAGCGCTCTACCAACTGAGCTAACGACCCGTGAGCGACCTACTACCCCAAGGGTCCGATTGGTTTCAACCCCCTTCTTACACCAGCCCGCGTTTTTCGCGAAAGTTTTTTGACCGCGGCTATGGCCTGTGCATTTCCAGGCTCGTTTGCCCCCCATCACCCTGCAAAAACCAGAAAACCGCGGATTTATGTCATGGGACACGTTCGCGGGGCACTGACCATTGCCACAGTCCGATCACAGCGCTATGAAAACGTTTCCGCGTGCTGCATCAGCGCCGACGCAGCATCGAACTTCTGCGGGACCGGGCGCTGTCGTGGCCTGCCATCCCGATAAAACCCGTGAAAGGCCGACGATGATCCTCGATATCGATGTGCAGCTTGAATATCAGGTCAACGGTCCCACCGACATGATCCTGCAAGTTCAGGCCCCCGATTTCCCCGATCAACGGGTGCTGCGGGATAATCTGATCCTTAGCGATACGGCGCACCGTGCCACCATCGCCGGCGAGGCGGGCATGGGCGAGCGGATCCTGATGCACACCCATGGCAACCTAAGCTGCAGCTATCAGGCCCGCATCGAGGTGGACAGGCCGGCGCTGCGGATCGAGGAACTTGACAGTACGCCGCCGCACCAACTGCCCAGTGACGCAGTGCGTTATCTGATGCCATCGCGCTATTGCCCGTCGGACCAGTTGCAAAATTTCGTGACTGCCGAATTCGGCAACCTTCGTGGCGGCTATCTGATCGCCACGTTGCGCGACTGGATTTTCAATCGTTTCAAGTATGTTCCGGGATCCAGCAACAGTCAGACCACGGCGCTGGATACCTTTGTGCAGCGGCAGGGCGTGTGCCGTGATTTCGCGCATGTGATCATCGCCCTGTCGCGTGCCGCGGCGATCCCGGCGCGCTTTGCCAGCGTCTATGCGCCGTACGTGATGCCGCAGGATTTTCATGCCGTGGCCGAGGTGTTTCTGGACAATACGTGGCATCTGGTGGACGCAACGGGGATGGCCGCGGCCAACCAGATCGTGCGCGTCGGCGTTGGGATGGACGCGGCAGAGGTGCCATTCCTCAGCAGTTTCGGCCCTGTGATGATGCTGTCGCAAAAGGTGGACGTGCGCGTCGTCTAAGACGGAGATTTCCCGGCGGGCCAGAAAGATAGACTTGGCAGTCCGTCCGATATACTTGGCGGTGACAGATACGTGGGCGGTGGCGACAGCCGATCCCTTATGAACGACCAGGCACCTGCAAAAGGACACCAGCATGACCCTTCAGATTGATGTAACACGTTTCAAGAACCTTGCGATTGAGGCACAGGATGACGGTGTCTGGGTTGTGACCCTGAACCGCCCGGCCAAACGTAACGCGCTTGATATCGACACCATCGAAGAACTGGTCGGTTTCTTTTCAGTCGCTCCACGCGCGGGGGTGCGGGCGGTGGTCTTGGCGGGTTCCGGTGATCACTTCTGCGCCGGTCTGGATCTGATCGAACACCATGATCAAGACCGCAGCCCAGCCGATTTCATGCATGTCTGCCTGCGCTGGCACGAAGCGTTCAACAAGATGGAATACGGCGGCGTCCCGATCATTGCCGCGCTGCAAGGGGCGGTCGTGGGCGGCGGTCTGGAACTGGCCAGCGCCGCTCATATCCGCGTGATGGATCACACTGCCTATTTCGCGCTGCCAGAAGGCCAGCGGGGGCTTTTTACCGGCGGGGGCGCGACGATCCGCGTCACCGATCTGGTGGGCAAGTCGCGGATGATCGACATGATGCTGACGGGCCGCGTCTATCAGGGGCAGGCCGCCGTGGATCTGGGGTTTGCGCAATATATCGTCGAGGGCTCCAGCTTTGACGCAGCGCTTGAGATTGCACGCAAGACCGCGCAAAATCTGCCGCTGTCGAATTTTGCAATCTGTTCCGCCGTCAGCCACATGCAGAATATGTCGGCCATGGACGCGGCCTATGCCGAGGCGGTGGTGGCCGGCGTGGTCAACACGCAACCGGATGCGCGCGCGCGGCTGGCCGCATTTGCGGACAAGAGCGGTGCGCGAGTGCGGCCCAACAGTTGATCGCGGCGCGACCGCTCAACGCGGCGCTGAACGATCCGGGGCATCGGGTGGGACACTGGGCGCGTCATCAGGTGGGGCGTCATCATCCAGCAGCAGGCGGGCGGCGGTACCATCGGTGTCGTCATATTGCCCGCTGCGGATCGACCACAAAAAACCGCACAAGCCAAGCGCGCCCAGAATGATCGACACCGGGATCAAGATCACCAGCACATTCATGTGACCAACCTGACGCGCATCGCGTTCGCCAAGACCGTCAGCGAAGACGCCGACATCGCAATCGCCGCCAGCAGCGGCGAGGCATAGCCCAGCAGGGCCACTGGCACAGCGACGGCGTTATACGCGGCGGCGATGGCAAAGTTTTGTCGCGACAGCCGCGTCGTCGCCCGCGCGATGCGGATCAGCAGCGGAAAATCGGCAAGGCTGTCGCGCAGCAGCACGATATCTGCCGCATTGCGCGACGCATCCAGCGCCGATGAGGGGGCAACGGACGCATGCGCCGCCGCGAGCGACGCGGTATCGTTCAACCCATCCCCCACCATCAACACGCGGTGACCTTCGGCCTGCAAGCGTTTGAGGTGGCTGTACTTTTCCTCGGCTGTGACGTTGGCTTGCAGGTCGCTGATGCCGATCTGGTCCGCCAGCTTCTTGACTGCCACCTCTCGGTCACCACTTAGGATCTGGGCTTTGATGCCAAGCGCACGCAGCCCATTCAGCGCCGCCTTGACGCCGGGGCGCAGGGTATCGGCCAGCGGCAGGGCAACGGGGTCTGCATCACCGATCCTGAGGCCGAGGCCTGAAAATGGCGC
>JBFGFW010000384.1:0-2977 GCA_041579395.1 Sulfitobacter sp. | reverse complement strand
GAGGATAGCGGAAGCCCTTTAGGTGGGGCATATGGTTCGGTGTTTTCATAACTTTGGCATAGTGCTGTCACGCCGTGCAAACAACTTGGCAATACCTGTCGCAATCATCATCTGGCGCTGGATAGAAAGATGTTTCATCGCAGACTCAGGTCTTTAGAATTCTGCGATGTTTGCTTATCTCATTTTGCAGTGAGCCGAAGGTTCGAATGCCTCGCCCTTCGAAGATGTCGATCATCGCGACCAAAACACCTGCGGTTGCGACCGCATCACCCATTGCGGTATGCCGATGGTCCTGAGGAATGACGATCCCGAGGCGGTCGCAAATTGCATCAAGTGTATGAACCGCTGAGCCGCCAAAAACGGCGGCGGACATGAGCACGGTGTCGAGGACCGGATGGTCAAAAATACAGTTAATTTTGGGCGACTGCTTGTGTAAAAAAGCCATATCAAATGCTGCATTATGCGCTACAAAAACCGCGCCTGAGGCAAACCCATGAAATTTGGTGCAAACCTCATCAAACTCGGGCGCATCGGCAATCATCGTATTGTCTATTCCATGAATCTCAGTCGATCGTTTCGGGATCGAAATTCCCGGATTGGCAAGTGTCTCAAAAACTTCACCTGCGACGACTTTCCCATTCACCACACGTACAGCTCCCAATTGCACGACTTCGTCTTTAACGGGGTCCAACCCCGTTGTTTCACAGTCAAACACAACGTAAACTAGGTCGCGCAGCGGCGTATCACCAAGGCTCGCGGACGCTGCAGATGACAAAATTTCAAAATCATAGGTCAGAGGGCGGACAACGGATGGCTCTATTGGTTCCAGAAGCAAGGTATAGCCCGCGTCAGTTCCAAATTCCCTAATATGTCCAGAGTAATCCCTACCGCACAGCGCTTTCACGGTAATTTTCTGACGATGGGCGTGGGTAATCTCCAGCTGTTCAAGCGCCTTCAGGATCGAAGATCTTTCAAGATAGTCGAACACCGATGTTTTCAAACGCGCTGTCCCGACACGTTCCATAAGCGCCGCTGCTTGACCATCGTATAGAACAATCCTGTGGTCAGCGGATACGAGGATTGTCGCAACGGGAATGTCCGATAGTATCTGAACAAGCTGGTCTCTTTGCGTCTTCACTTCGGAAAGCTGAGGATTGTTTTCTTCCGACCGCGACCGTGCCAGATTATCAAGAATTGCACCCATCGCTGACGCAGCTGGTGCCAAATCACCGAGATACTTTGCATTGGTCACGTCAAGAGGCGTACTGAGACCGACATGCGCGCGCACCCGCAAGCTGGCGGCAATCGCCTCGACTGGTTTGCTTACATTTTCGTCAAAGAGCAGCCAGATAAACACGACGAGCCCTGTGATCCCAAATCCCGCAATGATGGCACTGGTGATGAATGCCGAGAATGCTTCGAGCTGGTCAAGTTGGCGATACCCAATCCAAAGTGCGATCAATGTGATGCTTAAGCTGCCCATGGCGGCGAGGCAGAAGAACAGAAAAACCCTTATACGTAGACTGAGATATTTCATGTCAGATCTTCGCGCATGCAGCGCGCAGCGAGGGCGCGTCTGCGTCCATAGTGTGCCAATCGGCGTTCAAGACTTCGCCATCTGCCCCGAAGTCGACGCCATCCATCAGATCAGCCCGGGCGTTCGTCGCGCAATCAAAAAGCGCTGGAATTTTCGCCGTGCGCGCCCAACGCCCGTACATTACCAGATCAACGATCCTTTGGTCGGGGTGGGCAGGATGGGTGCGCGCTGTAGCCTGATCCACGGCTATGAAGCGGCTGACGTAGGGTCTAACGTAGGTCCACGGGCGGTAAAACCGGATCTCTTCGACAGTCTCGGCGACAACGAACCCTTCGGGCATGTTGGCATGCGTGCGCGAGAACCAGCTGTATTCGCTTGAGATCGTAGCGACCAGCATGGCGACCCCTGCCGCGACGGGAACCAGCCATGAGGGGAGGCGGCCCTTGAGCGTCCTGTTGATGGCCCATACCAAAAGGGCAGTGGCCACGCCCGCGACGATAGTGCCGATGAGTTCGAAAAACATGAGATCGTTTCCTTCTTCGCTATGCGAGGACGCCGCGCCCTTGCATAAGTGCGGACTGCATCGTTTTGATCACAACAAAGGCATCACGCAAATGGCTTCGTTCAAACCCTGAAAGCTCTGTTGGAGGCAGGAAATTATCCGGTGCCTTGCCATTCTTAATACAGTTGGCCTGATGTTCCAGCCGCGTCTGTGCGATGAAATCATACGCGTCGAGCAAATCACTGCCTCCGCTTTCGCTGATTATACCGGCGGCGCGTGCCGCCTCAAGCCTTGCGCGGGTGTTCAACTGAGGCAACTTTCCCTCCAGCGCATACATCCGCCCAAGGTCGACCACCGGAATCACGCCGTTCAGCTTGGTATCGATTGTATTGCGGTGCTCGCCTGCGCGGATCGTGGACAGGCCACGCAGCAATCCGAGGGGCGTCGCGTGTGTCAGGGCGTTTGTCGCCATATGCGCGGTAAAGATCGAGTTGGCGGCAGCGGCCTTCAGTGTTTGTCTTTGCAAGTCGTTAAAAAGCGTTTCATCCCCGCCAATGGGGCGCAGGTCGAACATCACGGATGCAAGCATCTGTGCCTCTTTGCTCGGATTTGCGATCCAGCCTTTAAAGTATTCGTGCCAAACGGATAACGGCTGTTGCCAGCGCGGGTTCGTGGCCATCATATCACCTGGACAATAGACGTAGCCACAGACCGCCAGACCGTCGCAGACAAACTGCGCAAAGGGCTGAAAATATTGCTTGTCCGTTTCGCTGATGCCGTCCTCGAGGATCAGACTATTGTCCTGATCGGAGACACTCGTTTGTTCCTGCCGGCCCTGCGATCCGCAGGCCACCCAGAGATATCTGGCGGGGGGCGATCCAAACTTTTCTTCAGCCATGCGCAACAGGCGGCGGGTGACAACATCCGCAATGTCCGTT
>JBFGFW010000383.1:0-2984 GCA_041579395.1 Sulfitobacter sp. | reverse complement strand
TCGCTGCTGCGCCAGCAGTCCGAGACATTTCTAGGCATTGTCCAAAACGAACCCGTCATGCTGATGGAAGACGGTGTGATCAACGGAAAAGCTCTGACAGCCACCCGCGTGGCCAAAGGTGACCTGATTGCCAAACTGCGCGAGGCAAACGCGCTGGACCTGTCAAAGGTCCGCGCCGTCGTGCTGGAAACCACCGGGGACGTATCAGTACTGCACGGCGACGGCGTCGATGAAACACTGCTCAGCGGCGTTGTCCGCATTTCATAGATCCGCCGGACGCAAAACCACCGCAACGATACTGGATCAGATTGAAATGGTGCTGAAGGGGAGGATTGAACTCCCGACCTCGTCATTACCAATGACGCGCTCTACCACTGAGCTACTCCAGCATCCTGCGCCGTGTTCGGTTGCCCGGAATGGGTGGGCTTTGCCCGAAACTATCACGGCGCTGTGGGCGGCTGATTAGACGCATTCGCAATATGGTGCAAGCGCAATCTGGACCATGCCCGCCCGCTACGCTAGACAATCGCCATGGCAAAGGATACCGCCCCGCAAAAGCCCCCGAAGCCCAATCAGCTTCGGGAAGACAGGCTCAAGGCCGCGCTGAAAGCCAATATGGCTCGGCGCAAGGCTCAGGCGCGTGCGCGCAGTGACAAAACAGGCAACGGCCCCACCGGCCAGAACAAGGAAGACTAAACGATGGATTCTATTCTGGTCAAAGGCGGCGGCGAACTGGCAGGGCAAATCCCGATTGCAGGGGCCAAGAACGCGTGCCTGACGTTGATGCCAGCCTGTCTGTTGTCCGAAGAACCTCTGACGCTGACCAATGCGCCGCGCCTGTCAGACATCCGCACGATGACGGAGCTGCTGCGCTCGCTCGGGGCCGAGGTAACATCGATGCAGGATGGTCAGGTGCTGGCGATGTCCTGCCACGGCGAAATCAACACCCGCGCCGAATACGACATCGTGCGCAAGATGCGCGCGTCCAACCTGGTACTCGGGCCGTTGCTGGCGCGCGAAGGCCATGCCGAAGTGTCGCTGCCCGGCGGTTGCGCGATTGGCGCGCGCCCGATGGACATCCACACCGACAGCCTTGAACTGATGGGCGCGGAAATCGATCTGCGCGACGGTTATCTTCACGCCAAGGCCAAAGGCGGCGCGCTGAAGGGCGCGGTAATCGACTTTCCGTTTGCGTCCGTCGGCGCAACCGAAAACATTATGATGGCCGCGACGCTGGCCAAGGGCACGACCGTCATCAACAATGCGGCCCGCGAGCCGGAAATCGTGGATCTTGCCGATTGCCTGCGTGCCATGGGCGCGCAGATTGACGGCGACGGCACCAGCCGCATTGAAATTCAGGGCGTTGACCGGCTGCACGGTGCGACGCACCGCGTGGTCACCGACCGCATCGAACTTGGCACCTATATGCTGGCCCCGGCGATCTGTGGTGGCACAGTTGAACTGCTGGGTGGCCGGATTAATCTTTTGCAGGCGTTTTGCGAAAAGCTGGATGCGGCAGGGGTGTCGGTCAGCGAAACTGAAAAAGGCCTCAGCGTGGCCCGCCGCAACGGTGAAATCAACGCCGTGGACGTGACGACAGAACCCTTTCCCGGCTTCCCCACAGACCTGCAGGCGCAGATGATGGCGCTGCTGTGCACGGCTGAAGGTACATCCGTGCTCGAGGAAAAGATCTTTGAAAACCGCTTCATGCACGCGCCAGAACTGATCCGGATGGGGGCCGACATCGAAGTGCACGGCGGCACCGCGACCGTGGCGGGCGTCAGGAAACTGAAAGGCGCACCCGTGATGGCGACGGACCTGCGCGCATCGGTCTCGTTGATCCTTGCAGCCATGGCGGCCGACGGCGAAACCAAGGTCAGCCGGGTCTACCATCTGGACCGCGGATATGAACATGTGGTTGCCAAACTCCGCGGCGTCGGCGCAAACATTGAACGGATCAAAGAGTCATGACCGAAGACGCAAAATTCGAAGATGGCCGCGAGGCACCGCTGAATCTGGGCGCGTTCGATGTCGAAGATCTTTCGGTCCTGTCAACACTGGCGCAGGACGCGGTGTTTCCCGCCTCTGAAATGCGCTGGCACCAGAAAGGCGGGCGTTTTGCGCTGCTGTTGAACCGGGTGCGATGGGAGGACACGGGCCAGACGCGCCACGCCGCAGAACGGGTGCAGTCAGTGCTGATGTTCAATCACGTGCTGCGGGTCTCCAGCCAGGGGATCGCCAAGGATGATGCCGACACGATCCTGTCGCTTCTGCAGATCGAATTCGCGCCGGGCGATGATGCCCCCTCGGGCGACGTGGTGCTGACACTTGCGGGCGACGGTGCCATCCGCCTGAGCGTCGAAGCGCTGGAGGCGACGCTTAAAGACGTGACACGGCCCTATCTCGCGCCCTCGCGCAAGTTGCCCGAACACCCCGCCTAACCGCTTCACTCGCTCTTAAATATCCTCGCGCGAAGCGCATTCGTACGTCTCCACACGGTGCCCGGCCCGACGCCGGGGCATCTGGCCGCAAAGGAAATCCCATGCCACAGTTCCTTGACCATGCTCAGTCGGATTTTGAACAGGCGTTTACGGCGCTGCTGTCGGCCAAGCGCGAAGACAGCCCGGATGTGGATGCCACTGTCGCTGCTATCATAGCACAGGTCCGCGCGTCCGGTGATGCGGCCGTAATCGCGCTGACACAGAAATTCGACCGCATCACCCTCACCGCGGCAACCCTGCGCATTTCCGCCGCCGAGGTGGACGCCGCCGTCGCGCAGGTCTCGGGTGCGGACCGCGCAGCGCTTGAGCTGGCGGCGAACCGCATCCGCGCCTACCACTCCCGCCAATTGCCGGAAGACGCGCAATGGGCCGATGAAGCCGGTGCCACCTTGGGCTGGCGCTGGACGCCGGTGTCGGCGGCGGGGCTCTACGTGCCGGGCGGGCTTGCCAGCTATCCGTCATCGGTGCTGATGAACGCCATTC
>JBFGFW010000382.1:0-2998 GCA_041579395.1 Sulfitobacter sp. | reverse complement strand
GGGGTGCTGGTATTCGTGTTACATAGGGGGTGATTAGCTCAGCGGTAGAGCACTTCGTTGACATCGAAGGGGTCACTGGTTCGATCCCAGTATCGCCCACCACCTAATTCATTGGCCTCGCGGTTGCGGGGCTGCCCGCAACCCGGCGCTGGCCCGCGCCACGACACAGGAGAACGACCATGAAGGTTCGCAATTCGCTCCGCTCGCTCAAGAACCGGCACCGTGACTGCCGCGTTGTGCGTCGCAAAGGCCGCGTTTACGTGATCAACAAAACGCAGCGCCGGTTCAAAGCCCGCCAGGGTTAAGAACTGTTGCATCCAGTTAGAAAAGCCGCTTCTTCGGGGGCGGTTTTTTCGTTTCCGTGCTAGGGCCTCTGCTGTTCGGCGAATTCCTGATGCTCGGCAGCCGTCTCTGTCTGTGTTTCAACGGTTGCAGTCAGAAAGAAACGGTTTGGGATGCCCCCCTTAGATGGGGAACGGAAAAATTCAGCCGCCCAGCAGAATTCCAATTCTAACCTCTTATCCGCTTGACCTTTCGCTGGTCTCCCCCTTCCTGAAAAGGGCACGCCGATGCTGGCATCGCCGCCCGTTCAACAAGCGGCGATCAGACGTTGAGGGGTCGCAGATTTGTCGGCTTTTCAATCGTTATCCGGCGTTGTCGATCCAGCACCCGCACGGGACGCGTCGGATGACGGGACAGTTGTGCGCATTGCCAATGTGTTGAGGGCGGTGATGATCTCTGCCGAGATACTGGGGGCGTTCCCTGCTGCCACGGCCTTTGGCTTGCCCACCCGTGCAGTTAGCTTGATCGGTATCTGTAGACCGTCAAGCGCGGCTTCGGCACGCCCGAGCGCGTCACTTCCGCCGTCGATGCATAAGGCACCACCCTGCCACTCGATATCGAACACCATGTCGGCTGATCCTGCAATCACCGCAAGGAATGGTATCAAAAGGATCGGATGATCCACCCTGCCTATCTCGATTGACGACCCGACCTGAATGCCTTCGGGCAGACCTGCATAGTCGCACAGCGTCGCGCCCAAAGCGATTGGGCAAAGCGCGCGATTCGCAGGTGCCTGCCACTGCCCCGGTTGCGCCGTCGGGCAAAGATCGCGCCATTGCCGCCCCTGCGCTTGCTTAAGATGGGCATACAGATGCCTTGGGCCGTCGATATCATGCTGAACCAGCCATGCGGCGGCGTATCCTGCCTCCTCTGCCAGTCCCCAGCTCATCCCGGCCCCCCGCGCGGCTTTCATGCACAACGAAGCGACCTCGTTTCGCGATAGAGACACCGACCCGCCATCTTCAACATAGGGAGTGGAATCCCCGCGGGTCTGATCATGGGGTGCGATTTTCACTCTGCCCCCTCTTCTTTGATTTCGTCGGGGAAAGGGGCATTTTGGAACAGGTTGATACGGACCCAGCGGTCGGATCGTGGATCAAACCGGGTCGCACCAAAGAATGACAACTTGCAGCGGAGCAGGTCGATGGGCAGCATCGCGGCGGCGATCAGGTTGTCGTTGACCTCTGCAAAGGGATGGTTCTGTGCGATTTGCGCCCGTCGGATCATGTAACGATGTTCGGGGCAAGCCAGCAGAACCGCGGCGACAGGTTCATCACTGTCATAGCCCTGAAGTGTCTCATGCAATTCAGCCGCAAGGCGGGCAATACACAAAGGTTGCTCAAGTGTTGACCCGTCTTCGGTCGCGCGTTCGCCCAAACGTGGTTCAAGCTTTTCTTCTGAAACGTACCAAAAACGCGCGATGTTTTCAGGGGTCGTGAAATCGATTGAAAGCGCCCAATCATATCTTTGCTGCAGGACAGCACGCAGTTCACTCACACGCATCGCGCCATTGATGCGGAACGAAGGTGCCTCATCCGCGCCCATGCAATCGGCAAGGCCATCGATCAGATCGCCGTGAGGTTCCAGCATAATCGACAACAGCGCTTCTTGCCCTTCGAATGACAAAGCATCGGCACCCCAACGCCAAAGCGCATCCCAAGGGCGTGGCTGATTGAAATCCCAAGTGTCCAGCGTTTCGGACAACAGCCGCAGATCGTCGCGCAGTTCTGCCAGTTTGGGCACCTGAAGGGGATGTTGCGATGTCCAAACGGCAGCGTTCTGGATGGCGGCGTCAAGGGCCGCATGCAGCCCGACGATGGCCAGCCTTGCGGCACCTGTCTGCGCACGCACGCGTGCCAATGCTTCCTCGCGGGCCATCATCCAGTTGTTCAGCAGCACCGGGTGGCGCACGATAAACGGTGCCATGCCCAGACCGGTCGAATTACCCACCCCCAAAGTTCGGCGCAAATCACGATCAAGACGGATCGCACGATCACCGCCTTTGACTGCCGCCATGTGTTCCACAATATCGACAGTAAAGGCACGAATTAGCCAGACCGTCAGCATCTCGACCTGAAAAGGGGCCGCCAGTTCGGGACGGTCGGCAATGTCAGAGCGGTCGGCGGCCCCGAATTTGCCAGAGCCGTAGACGGCGGTCGTGCGCATCAGGTATCCAATGTCCGCAATTTCATCCGGATCGGGCTGACGGCCTTGCGACAACGCCTCGACCACATGATGAAACAACCGAACGGAGCGGTTGGCACGCGCCAGCGTCAGTTCACGCGCGCTGACGCGCCCTGCCTCTTGAAGCGGGACATTGTCGCGCAGACGGGCGATATCGGCTTCGGTGGGGTCTCCGTCGAACAAGGCAAACGTGGCATCCCAAGCGGTGGCAATCACCCGATCAGACCGCATATCGTCGGGAAGATCATGCGCAAAGGCGACAAGGCTGTATGTCCGGTCGCCGCAGCGTGTGCGATAGACAGCATGACCGCTGCCCGTAGCATCGACATCCCAGACGGGACGGTCGACTTTCCAGTTCTCGCGGCGCAACCGGCGCAGCATCGTACGCAGAAACGACAGGCGCGTCGGGTGGCTACACCCCATTCGGTCAAGGCGCATTATCTCTGATGCGGGGCGGCGAAACGGCGCGGTG
>JBFGFW010000381.1:0-3015 GCA_041579395.1 Sulfitobacter sp. | reverse complement strand
GAAATTCCCCGCACGGCCATCGGCGGCGCGCAGGCTATCAAAATGCACCGCACCGGTATTCTTGAAGGTGCAAGCGACCCGCGCAAGGATGGTTGCGCATTGGGTTACTGATCTTTGCATGCAGGGCGCGCGGGTAACGCGCGCCTTGCCGATCAGTTCAGCTGAAAATGCAGGGGATAGGCACCATCGGTAAACGGGCCAAAAAGGTCAGGGATATCAGGATGGTCAACAGGTTCGCCCGAATAATCGGCGACCAAATTCTGTTCCGACACATAAGCCACATAGTAGCTTTGGTCGTTTTCCGCCAACAAGTGATAATAGGGCTGATCTTTGACGGGTCGGCTGTCTTCCGGAATCGCGTCGTACCATTCCTCAGTGTTGGCAAATTCAGGGTCCACGTCAAAGATCACCCCCCGAAAAGGGTGTTTCTTGTGCCGCACGACTTGGCCCAGATGATATTTTGCGCGTGTTCTAATCATAACATTGAAGCACCTACCTTTCGTTAGTAATCGGTTCAAGGGGCATTTGTCCAACGCAACACACGGATCGGCAAGAATCCGTCCGCGACACTACGCCTGATTGCCCATTGATTACGACACTCTCGAACTGTTGGACACGGTCGCAGACCCAGCGGTGGCGATGACATAGGGGCTGTTGGCGTTGGATCTGGTCATATGTCTGTCACGACACGGTACCTGCAAATGGCGCATTTGTCATAAGTTTTCGGTGGGCGGCAAGATGGCGATCTGGTAAGCTGACCGTTAATAAGAAACGACAAAAAAGCGAGAGGCTGATGAGCAGAACCTTTTGCGCCCTGTTAATTGCTGTGCTTTTGGCATCATGTAGTGGCGGCCCGACCAGTGCCCCACGAAACCTTGATGACGCTTGCGCACTTTTGAAAGAGCGCCCAGAATATTACAAAGCTTTCCGTGCAACGGAACGCCGGTGGGGCGTGCCTGTGCACGTGCAAATGGCAACGATTCACCAGGAAAGCAAATTCATCGCAGATGCCCGGACGCCGTTCAAATATGTTATCGGCGTCATTCCAATGGGCCGTCAATCCAGCGCATTTGGCTAT
This sequence comes from Sulfitobacter sp., assembly GCA_041579395.1. Lineage (GTDB taxonomy): Bacteria > Pseudomonadota > Alphaproteobacteria > Rhodobacterales > Rhodobacteraceae > Sulfitobacter. The sequence goes on along the minus strand of JBFGFW010000381.1, from coordinate 1,937 downwards.
AGTCAGGCTTTGGACGCAACCTGGCAGGAATATCTGAACGAGGCCGGCGGCCGCAGTTCCAAACGCGATCGGATCAAGGATGCGTCGGATTTCATGGGTTGGTACATGACCAAGAGTCGCGACAGGAATGGCATTCCGCTCTACGATGCGCAAAACCAGTATCTGGCCTATCACGAGGGCCACACAGGCTTTTCCCGCCAATCCTATAACGGCAAGCCCTGGCTTGTCGGCGTCGCGCAGAAGGTTCAGACGCGCGCCCAGATGTACGAAGGGCAAATCGCCGGATGTCGTCTGAAACGGTGGTAAAATGACAAAGGCCCGAGAGCATTTCCTCGGGCCTTTGATCGTTTAGCGGTTCACGCTGCTTGGCACTTTGCCAACGTCGAACAGTGAATTCGACAGGCTGACACCTTTTTGCAGATCGCCCAGCACGACAGTCGTCTGGCTGCCGTTGCTGTCGTTGATGATCCACTGACGCAGTTCCACCGGGTTCTCCGTGAACTTCAGTTCTATATTGCCATATTCGGGATGCGCAGGGTCCTGCGCGCGCACGGTTGTCGCAGTGCCGTCATACTTGTGACCGGTCACCATCTTGGCCTGCCCAAGATTGACGTTCTCGGCCAGAATGATCGACAGCGGTGTTTTCGACAGGGGATATGTCTCGGCGGGTTGGTTGGACTTCTTGTCATAGATAACAACCGTATTGCTACCCGCGATGACGATGCCCGAATCCGGCGGGTTATATTCAAACCGCACCTTGCCTGGTCTTTTGATGTATATTGTCCCGGTGCTGATCGACCCGTCATCATTGATCTGGGTGAATTCGCCCTGGGCCGTTTTCATGGCGTTCAGATAGGCCGATATGGCATTCAACGGCAGCTTTTCTGCGAAGGCAGGCAGGGCTGCGGACAGGCCAATGCCAAGGGCCAGAACTGTGGTGGTGACTAGACGCATCTATGTATTCCTATTGTTATTCCGGTGCCTCGACCCAAAGATAGGTGTTGCCGTGCTGATATGCGATATCACGCGGCAAAACATTGCCCATTCGCGGCGCACATGAAAAAGGGCTGGCCCGTCACCAAGCCAACCCTGCATCTGCTGATTTCGTTCCGGTTAACCGTGTTCGGGGACCAGAATCTCGCGTTTGCCAACGTGGTTGGCGGGGGATACCAGCCCCTGCTCTTCCATCTGTTCGACCAAACGCGCGGCCTTGTTATATCCGATCGCCAATTTGCGCTGGATGTAGGAGGTCGAGCATTTTCGATCTTTGACGACGATTGCGACCGCCGTGTCATAGAGCGCGTCTTCGCCATCGGTATTGCCGCCCAGACCCAGCACAGCGTCGATACTGCCCTCCTGATCATCGGGGGGGCCTTCAATGACGCCGGACACATAGTCGGGCGCGCCATATGCCTTGAGGTGGTTGACGATCTCTTCGACCTCTTCGTCACTGACGAATGGCCCGTGGCAGCGCACGATCTTTGATCCGCCGGCCATATACAGCATGTCGCCCATTCCCAGAAGTTGTTCGGCACCCATTTCGCCCAGAATCGTGCGGCTGTCGATTTTCGACGTCACCTGAAAGCTGATGCGCGTGGGAAAGTTCGCCTTGATCGTGCCGGTGATGACATCGACTGAGGGGCGTTGCGTCGCCATGATCAGGTGGATGCCGCTGGCACGCGCCATCTGCGCAAGACGCTGGATGCAGGCCTCGATCTCCTTGCCGGCGACCATCATCAGGTCGGCCATCTCGTCCACGATCACCACGATATACGGAAGGGCGACGGGCTTGATCTCCTCGGTCTCGAACACCGGCTCGCCGGTGTCGTCATCGAATCCCGTCTGCACCGTGCGGCTGAACATCTCGCCCTTGGCCAATGCCTCGCGGACGCGGCCGTTGTAGCCTTCGATGTTGCGCACGCCCATCTTGGACATCT
>JBFGFW010000380.1:0-3028 GCA_041579395.1 Sulfitobacter sp. | reverse complement strand
CGATCAGTACGACAGCTTTGAGCGGCGGGGCGAGGATTTCATCGCTCAGGTGCACAAGCTTTTGTGAGCGCAGGGGGGCGCTGCCCCCAGCAGCCCGAGGGGCTGCTTCCCCCGGGATTTTTGTCCATTTGGAAATTATGAGGTTATTGCGATGTGGCGGGCCGCTGCCATGGCGGAAGACCACGCCCATTGGAAGTTATACCCGCCGAGCCAACCGGTGACATCGACGGCTTCGCCGATGAAATAGAGACCGGGAACGGTTTTGGTCTGCAGGGTCTTGGACGACAGTGCGTCGGTGTCGATACCGCCCAAGGTAACTTCGGCGGTGCGGTAGCCCTCGGTGCCCGACGGGGTCATCGTCCAGTTGGACAAGGTATCGCACAGGGTTTGCAGGCGGGTGTCGGACCAGTCGGCGAGATTGCCGGAGAGATCAATGCCGGCGGTCAGATGATCGACCAGCCGTGCCGGCAGGTGGTGGGCCAGTTCCGTGGTGAAGTTTCGGCGACCTGACGTCTGGCGCTGATCGCGCAATTTGATGAAGAGATCATTTTGCGGGGTCAGGTTGACGCTGATCTGGTCACCGTCCTGCCAATAGCTGGACGCCTGAAGGATGGCAGGGCCGGAGAGACCGCGGTGGGTAAAAAGCAGTGCTTCGTCAAAGCTGGTGTGGCCCGCGGTCACGCGTGCCGGGAGCGCGGTGCCGGATATAGGCGCGAAACGGGCGTCGGTAAAAGTAAATGGCACCAGCCCGGCGCGGATTGGTGTTACGGGCATGTCGAACGCGGCGGCAATCTCATAGGCGCGCCCCGTGGCCCCCATTTTGGGAATGGATTTGCCGCCCGTGGCGATCACCAGCCGGTCGGCTGTGATGGTCTGGCGGCGCTCTGGCGTGACATGAACCATGCGAAAGCCGCTGTCGGTCTTTTCGATCTGGTCGAGGCTGCTGTTCAGGCTTAGGTCGACGCCGCTTTTTTGCATCATTCCGCGCAGCATCGCGACGATGTCCTTGGCTGAGGTGTCGCAAAACAGCTGGCCGAGGGTTTTTTCATGCCAGGCGATGCCATGCGCCTCTACCAGGGCGATGAAATCCCATTGCGTGTACTGCGCCAGGGCGGATTTGGCGAAATGCGGGTTGGCCGAGATGAAGGCGTCGGGCGTGCAGTACATGTTCGTGAAGTTGCAGCGCCCGCCGCCCGAAATGCGGATCTTTTCGCCTGGGGCCTTGGCGTGGTCCACGACCAGCACGCTGCCGCCCGCGTGGGCCGCGCACATCATACCGGCCGCACCGGCCCCCAAGATCACTGTCCCATAGTGCATAGCCGGGCTTTGCCTGAGCGCGGCGGGTGGGTCAAGTCACGCCGGGGTGGTTGTCATCGCGGCAATGCGGGTTAGGTGTCAGGCGAACGCAAATAACAGGAGACACCGATGAATATTCTTGATGCAGGCAATGCCTTTCCGAAACTGACCGTGGCTGAGTTGCAAGGCGGCATGCTGACCTTGGGTGCTGCACGCGGTGGCCATGACTGGCAATTGATCGTTGTCTATAGGGGGCTGCACTGCCCGATCTGCAAGACATACCTGGCGACGCTGGACAGTCTGGTCGCGGGCTTTGACGACATTGGCGTCGATGTCGTGGCCGTGTCGGGTGATCCGAAAGAAAAAGCCAGCCAGATGGCGCAGGATCAGGACCTTTCGCTGACCCTTGGCTATGATCTGAGCGTTGCGCAAATGCGGGACTTGGGGCTTTTCGTTTCTGACCCGCGCAGCCCCTTGGAAACCGACCAACCCTTTGCAGAGCCTGCCGTTTTCGTGATCAACGGTGCAGGAAATATCCAGATTATCGACGTTTCAAACGCGCCGTTTGCGCGGCCCGACCTGCAATCGTTGCTGAACGGCGTCAAATTCATCCGCGAAAAAGACTATCCCATCCGCGGCACTCACGAGGCCGCATAAGCAGGTTTGCGCGCGGGGCCAGTCAAAACAGGCTAGCCCCGCATGACAAATCGCGTTACACTTGTTCTTAGACCCCGGAAAGGGGCGAACAGAGGCAGTGTAAGGCAGGTCCCATGACAGAAATGGTCTATGGTGCGGTTCCCGTTCGGGATGGCGAACCCATTCTTCCAAAATGGTGGCGTACGATCGACAAATGGGCGATGTCCTGCATCCTCATGTTGTTTGCCGTGGGGATGTTGTTGGGGCTGGCGGCGTCGCCCCCCTTGGCAGCCAAGAACGGCTTTGACTCGTTTCATTATGTTCAGCGACAGGCGATTTTCGGATTTCTGGCCGTTGTGGCGATGCTGCTGACGTCGATGATGTCGCCGACGCTTGTGCGCAGGCTGGCGGTCGTGGGGTTCTTGTTGTCCTTCATCGCTTTGGCGATGTTGCCGTTCTTCGGCACGGATTTCGGGAAAGGTGCCGTGCGCTGGTATTCCATGGGCTTTGCCTCTTTCCAGCCGTCTGAGTTCCTGAAACCGGGTTTCGTAGTTGTGTCGGCATGGATGATGGCCGCCGCCCTTGAGATCAACGGACCGCCGGGCAAGACATGGTCCTTTGCGCTGTGTATTTCCATCGTGCTGATGCTGGCGCTGCAGCCTGACTTTGGTCAGGCGTGTCTGGTGCTTTTTGGCTGGGGCGTGATGTATTTCGTGGCCGGAGCGCCGCTGGTGCTGTTGGTCGGCATGGCCGGGATGGTCGTGGTCGCGGGCAGCGTCGCCTATTCAAAGTCCGAACACTTTGCCCGCCGCATTGACGGATTCCTATCGCCCGACATCGATCCCCGCACCCAGCTTGGCTATGCGACCGATGCCATCCGCGAGGGGGGGCTTTTTGGCGTGGGTGTCGGTGAGGGGCAGGTAAAATGGTCATTGCCGGACGCGCATACCGACTTTATCATCGCAGTCGCTGCCGAGGAATACGGTCTTATCCTGGTGCTGGTGGTGATCGCGCTTTATACCACTGTGGTCGTGCGGTCGCTGCTGCGGCTGGTGCGTGAACGCGATCCGTTCATCCGGCTGGCCGGTACCGGGTT
>JBFGFW010000379.1:0-3041 GCA_041579395.1 Sulfitobacter sp. | reverse complement strand
GGTGGACCTGTCGAGTTCCCTGAAAAGAAAGACTAAACAGGCGTTGCAAGTCGGGTTACATCTGTGGACGATCCGGCGTGAACCGGGGTATTTCGTTACGCGACAAGGCGGCACACATGGCTTCGATATTGATCCTGAATGGTCCCAACCTGAACCTTCTGGGTACCCGCCAGCCCGAAGTGTACGGATCGACCACGCTTGCCGATCTCGAAGCGATGTGTCGCGATCATGCCACCGCTCAGGGATTTGACAGCGAATTTGTGCAGTCCAACCACGAAGGGGCACTGATTGACCAGATCCACGCAGCCAAGGGCACCCATGTCGGTATCATACTGAACGCCGGTGCTTACACTCATACGTCCGTCGCGCTGATGGATGCGATTGCGTCGGTCGAACTGCCGGTGATCGAAGTGCACCTGAGCAATATTCACGCACGCGAAACGTTCCGGCACACGTCTTTCATCGCGCGCGTTGCCGTGGGCCAGATCTGTGGGTTTGGGCCAAACAGCTATCTTTTGGCGATTGATGCGCTGAAGGGCCATTTGCCGCGTTGAGCGGCTTTCGCGACCTGCCTGGCTGACAGCACCACGCCATAGAAAATGGGGCAAAGTTGCATTTGCATCCCGCCCCATTTCTTTATTATATCAGTTGCTTACGCAATCAGCCTTTGGCGGCTTTTGCCACTTCGGCGGCAAAGTCTTCCTTGACGACTTCGATGCCTTCACCAACTTCAAGCCGGACAAAACCGGTGATTGTGGCACCCGCTTCTTTCGCGGCAGCACCGACGGTCAGGTCCGGGTTGACGACGAATGCTTGATTTAGAAGTGTCACTTCGGACATGTACTTTTGCATACGTCCAACGATCATCTTTTCGATCACCGCATCAGGCTTGCCGGATTCGCGGGCAATATCGATCTGGACCTGCTTTTCCTTTTCGACCACTGCGGGGTCCAGATCGGCTTCGGACAGGGCGGCGGGGTTCACAGCGGCGATGTGCATCGCGATCTGCTTGCCAAGTGCCTCGTCGCCGCCGGTCATGGCGACCAGAACGCCGATCTTGCCCATGTTCGGGGCCGCTGCATTGTGGACATAAGACACGACCAGGTCGCCATCCAGTGACTGCATGCGGCGCACGGACATGTTTTCGCCGATGGTCGCGATTGCGTCGGTGATCACGGTTGATACGGGCTTGCCGCCCAAGTCAGCGGCGTTCAGCGCGTCGATGTCCGAGACTTTGATCGCGGCGTCAGCGATCCCGCGGACCATTTTCTGGAAATCAGCGTTCTTGCCGACGAAATCGGTTTCAGAGTTCACTTCGACTGCCACACCGTGACCGTCTTTGACGTTGACCGCGACCAGACCTTCGGCAGCGGTACGACCGGATTTCTTGGCCGCTTTGGCCAGACCCTTGGTGCGCAGCCAGTCAACGGCGGCGTCCATGTCGCCGTCAGTTTCAGTCAACGCCTTTTTGGCGTCCATCATGCCGGCACCGGTGGTGTCGCGCAATTCTTTGACCATGGATGCTATAATTGCCATCGCTTTGGTTCTCCTTGATAGGGATGAATGGAAAGGCAGGTGCTGCCTGCCCCCATGTCTTACACATGTGTTTGGGATGCGGCAGGCAAGGGGATCAGCCCCCTGCCCGCCAGCGTTTAAAAGTCGCTTAGGACTTGGCTTCTTCGACGGTTTCCTGCTTGGATTCAATATCCAGGACCGCGTCTTTGCTCATGGCGTCGTTGGAGACGGTTTCTTCCGAAGCCGCACCGACTTCGACGCCGCCGCCGATCAATGCTTCTTCTTCGGGCGCTTCTTCCATCGCACCGATGTCAACGCCTGCCGCACCCAACTGCGCGGACATGCCGTCAAGCGCTGCACGGGCTGCAAGGTCACAGTACAGGCCAATGGCGCGCGCCGCGTCGTCGTTGCCGGGGATGATGTAATCGATGCCATCAGGTGGGCAGTTGGTATCGACCACGGCCACAACCGGGATGCCCAGCTTGTTGGCTTCGGCGACGGCCAGTGCTTCTTTTTTCACGTCGATCACAAAGATCAGGTCGGGACGGCCGCCCATTTCGCGGATGCCACCAAGGGATGCCTGCAGCTTGCCCTGATCACGCTCCATGCCAAGACGCTCTTTCTTGGTCAGACCTTCAAAGCCACGCTCGGACTGCTCGTCGATGTTCTTCAAGCGGTTGATCGACTGGGACACGGTCTGCCAGTTGGTCAGCGTGCCACCCAGCCAGCGGTGGTTCATGTAATACTGTGCGCATTTCTCGGCGGCATCGGCGATTGGCTGTGCGGCCTGACGCTTGGTACCGACGAACAGAATGCTGCCGCCCTTGGCGACGGTGTCACGGATGACCTGCAGCGCCTGATCCAGCAAGGGAACAGTCTGTGTCAGGTCCATGATGTGAATGCCGTTGCGCGCGCCGTAGATATACGGACCCATACGGGGGTTCCAACGCTGCGTCTGGTGGCCGAAGTGTACGCCTGCTTCAAGCAATTGGCGCATGGAGAACTCTGGAAGAGCCATGTGGTACTACCTTTCCGGTTTTGCCTCGTCGGGGGTCTCGATCCGTTTCAAGGGACCAACCGGCGGACATTCAGGGATTTCTCCCCCGAAGGCCCAACCCCGACTGCGGGTTTAAGTAGCGCGCGTATAAGACAGGCACGCTGGGGCTGCAAGATATAAGTGACATATATAAGTCTGTAACCCCGCCAAGGGATGCCCGTCCGGCATTTCGCTTGCATATTTCTCGCACAGATGGAATTAATGGACTTCGGCAAATGTTTTTGTGTCTGACCTAATTTTAACTATTTTTTGACGTTTGAACCCTGATCATAACTCCATGCAGAGCACCAATTCAGTGTACCCCAAACTACCTCCAAACTTACCCACTGGCGCGGTGCCAGGCGTGGCATGCGACGTCGACGGGGCGATGCCGCAATTTGCGCGCACGCTTCAGCAAACATTTGCACAGCCGGGCGTGGGCATCCACGAAAGGCTTGTTTCGACGCTGGCAGCGGGCTGCCTCGCGCTT
>JBFGFW010000378.1:0-3044 GCA_041579395.1 Sulfitobacter sp. | reverse complement strand
GTCGATACTTGGTCTGTCATTGATTGCTCTCCTGTGTTTTGCAGCGACTGTCGCGATCACGGCACCCGCCGCAACTATCGCACGGATGATAGGGATGCCACCACAGGTGCGCACGGTCCATGGCAGCCTTTGGTCTGGCCGGGCGACATTGGCCGGCGGATTGACGCTGAATTGGGGCGGAGCCTGGCAAAACCTGCTGTTGGGCCGATTTGAAAGCGATCTTCGCCTGACGGGTGCGAACACACTGTTGGAAGGCACATTTTACGTGACCCCCCTGAGGATCGGCGTCGAAAATGTAACGGGACGCGGGGGGACGGATTTGCTGACGTTGGTACCCGGCACGGTGCCCTGTGACGGGCAGGCGGTTGTCGACATCGACGCGATTGCGGTGTCTCGCAGCGCGGTCACGGCGTTGGGGCGTGTCCAGATTGGCGAAAGTAGCTGCCAGCCCCCCGGACAGGCCCCGTTTAGCGCCCCGGCGCTCGATCTGCGGTTGAGCAGCGACGGCGAGGACGGTCTGGCGACACTGACCAAAAATGACGCCGCCACGACACGACTTGGGCAGGGGCGGCTGACGCCCGATGGCTGGATCAAATTGCAGATTGAACCCGCTGCCGCAGTTTTGATCCCCGGTCTGCCGGCCAGCGCGCCGACGTTGCTTGAATTTCAGCTTTTCTAGGCCAACGCTCCGCATCAAATCACCAGATTGTTCAGGTTGACGATCGGCAACAGGATCGACAAGACCAGCAGCATGACAACGCCCCCCATCAACAAAAGCACCGCCGGTTCAACAAGCGCGACAAGTGCCGCGACCAAGGCATCCAGATCGCGGGCCTGATCCGCGGCCGCACGGGTCAAGCTGGTCCCCAGCGTGCCGCCCGCTTCCCCGCTGGCGACCATTGCGACCAAGAGGGGGGGGAAAATCGCCGCCTGATGCATGGCCTTAGACAAGGCGGTGCCTTCGCGCACACGGGCCCCGACATCCTGTGCCTTGGCTCTGATATACCGGTTACCTATGGTGTCGCCCGCTGCGTCAAGCGCTTCTGAGAGCGGGACGCGGCTGACGGTCAGGGTGGCCAGCGTCCCTGCAAATTGCGTCGCATTTGATTTCAGAACAAAATGTCGCATCGGCCAGGCCTGGGCAGTCCACTGATCAAACCGCTGCCGGGCTGCAGGGCGGCGCAAAATCCAAGCGCCAAGCGCGCCGAGTGCGACCACGCTTGCGACCACAATCAGGCCGTAGGACGAGACAAAATCGCTGATGGCGATCAAACTGCGGGTCAGCAAAGGCAATTCAGCCCCCCGTGAGGTGAATACTTTGACAATGTCGGGCACGACATAGACCAGCAGCGCCACGATCACCCCCAGCGACACCAGCGCCAGTATGGCCGGATAGAGCAACGCAAGCTGCACAGTCTGCCGGTTTTTCGATCTGGTTTCGACGAAATCAGCCAAATGATCCATCACGTCACCCAACCGCCCCGAGGTTTCCCCAGCCTTGACGGATGCGCGGTAGAAGGCACCAAAAATATGGGGATGTGCATCTAGTGCAGGGGCCAGTCCCTGGCCGTCCAACACGTCGGCGCGCAAGGTCAGCATCAGGGCGGCGACACGGGCACTGCCTGCCTGATCAGCGACGGTTTTCAACGCGTCCTCGATCCGGACCCCCGCGCCGATCAGTGTCGCCAGCTGCCGCGTGATCACCGTCAGCGCGCGCCCGCCAATGCCTTTGCTGCGGCCGCTGGCAAAGATCGATGCCCCGTCGCCGATGCCCTTGCGCGTGGGTTCAACCGACAGTGGCAGCAATGCCCGCGCTCGCAATTCCTGTCGCGCCGCCGCAGCGCTTGACGCTTCGATCAGACCGGATGTGCTGGCACCGGACGTATCAACCGCCTTGTAGGAAAACGCGGCCATGCCTTAGACCCGGTCCGGTATCAGGGCGTCGTCGCGCACGGCGCGGGCGACCTCTTCGACTGTGGTCTTGCCTTGGCGCAGTTTGTCGATGCCATCTGCAAGAATGCCCGGCCCCTTGCTGCGGGCGCGATCCTGCAAGGTCGCCTCTGACGCGCCTTCATGGATAAGTTTCTCCAGTTCGCGGTCGATCTCGATAATCTCATAGATTGGCAGACGGCCCTTGAACCCCTGATTTTGGCAGGCGTCGCACCCTGTCCCGCGCTGTACGGTTTCACCGGGTTTGACCGCGCCGGACAAGAGCGCACTTTCGCTTTCGCTGATCACATGCGGGGCGGCACAATCGGGACAGACGCGGCGTACCAGACGTTGCGCGACCAACCCGCGCAACATGGGCGCAAGCAAGAAACGTTCGACACCCATTTCGACCAAGCGAGAGACAGCACCGATTGCCGTGTTGGTGTGCAGCGTTGAGAGAACCAGATGACCCGTCATCGCGCTTTCCACCGCGATCTGCGCAGTTTCACGGTCGCGAATTTCACCAACCATGACGACATCGGGATCTTGACGCAGAATGGCCCGCAATCCGCGTGCGAATGTCAGGCCCGTCTTGGCGTTGACCTGCATCTGGCCAACACCATCCATCGAATATTCGATCGGATCCTCGACCGTCATGATGTTGCGCGACCGGTCGTTCAGCCGCCCCAAGGCAGCGTAAAGCGACGTCGTCTTGCCTGATCCGGTTGGCCCCGTAACCAGCAAAAGCCCATCGGGCCGGGCAAGGATACGCTCGAACGTCTCGCGGTCACGGTCGCTCATCCCCAGATGGGCAATGCCGCGCTGCGTCTGGCTGCGGTCCAGAAGACGCAGCACGACGCGTTCCCCGAATTGTGATGGGATCGTCGATACCCGCACGTCCAGATCATAGCCGCCGACACGCAAACTGACCCGCCCGTCTTGCGGCTGTCGCTTTTCCGCGATGTCCAGTTTGCCCATGACCTTGATCCTGCTGACAAGAAGGCCGGCCAATGCGCGCTTGGGCTCGATCACCTCGCGCAGCACACCGTCCACGCGAAAGCGCACAATAAGGCGACGTTCCTCGGTTTCGATATGAACGTCGGACGCACCCTCCT
>JBFGFW010000377.1:0-3046 GCA_041579395.1 Sulfitobacter sp. | reverse complement strand
CGGCTTCAGCGCGTTCGCGTCGATTTCGGGCAGTTCGTGCATCTCGGGCGAGGGCAGATCAAGCTTGACAGACTTCAGAAAGGATTTGCGGTTGTCGATGAACCGTCCGAATGTCCGCTGCCGCAGATCCAGATCCAGAACACTGGTTTTATGACCCATACGCGCCAAGGCGGTTGCCACGTGCATCGAGACGGTAGATTTGCCCGCCCCACCTTTTTCGTTCCCGACGACGATGATATGCGCCATTGCCCAATGTCCCTTATTTTCCCCATGCTTTTGCCGGGGTCACATTGGACGCAACCATATGGCAGCTAGGGATAATTAGAAAGCACCTGCGCGCGGATAACAGGGTTATGTTGCCAAAGCACCGCGCAGGGTTTTGGCATATGTCGATTTTGCAGTCGGCCCTGGTCGCGATGCTGTTGGATGAGCGCGCACATCCGATCGGCGCTGGCTTTGCGTCAGGCGCGATTGGCAGGTGGGGGCATCCCGGCGCTTCAGACCCGTTGCAGTGCTAATCGGGGCGAGCCGGGTCAGCGTTTGGCGACCGTCCGGATGCAGCGCTTGCAACCTGGCAAGGCCGCGTCCGCCCCTTCGGGCCGTTGCATCCCAACCAAAGCCACGTCTTAAGCCGCTTATATTTCTGCATTGTTCAAATGTGTCAAAGCCCGGTCGCGTGCGGCGATCGCACTTTCAGGTGCGTCTTGCTTGCGGTGGCAGACGGCGATGATTTCAAGCAGTGCGTGGTGGTCGCCATGCAGGCGGATCAATGCATTCGATAAGACGAGCGCCTGCGCGTACTGACCTTGCTGCAGCAACCCGAAAGCGGCATTCAGATCCGCCTTACCCAACCCATTGGTTCTGACGCTCGGCACTGGTGTCGGGATCATTGTGGCTGACTGCAAAAAGTCGGAAAGATCCGCAAACGGCTCGCCTGCCAGCGCCGGAGTTTCGGAATGTGCCAAGATATCGGGGGTTGCTTCGACTAAGGATGACATCAGGTGACCTTTCATTGGCTGGCTGATGCGATCTTGGGCCGCCAGTCCTTTCTAAAGTCTGAATATTTTCTAGCGCATTCTAGATATCGACGGATTTTATTTGGGTTGGATTGCGGGCGGCAAAAGCCAAAGTTCTGGGGTGCGAACCCAAACGGACCGGGACCGGGGCCATGGGCATTCAGTGGCGGCCATTCAAGGACAGCGCAAAAAAATGGCGCGTCCCCGAAAGGGTCGCGCCATCTTGAATTTGCAGTAGACAGAAGGGTTTAGAAGCCCAGACCTGCGTATTTGTTCTTGAACTTCGACACGCGGCCGCCGGTGTCCATCAAACGCGATGTGCCGCCGTTCCAGGCAGGATGCACGGATGGATCGATATCCAGCGAAAGCTGGGTGCCTTCCTTGCCGTAGGTCGATTTCATTTCCACGATCGTGCCGTCTGTCATCTTGACGTTGATCGTGTGGTATTCGGGATGTGTATCGGCTTTCATGACAGCTTTCCTTACGCGTTCGCGCCAGATTTTGGCTTGTAATGGGCGTTCTCGACGATGCGCGCCGACTTACCGCGACGGGTGCGCAGATAGTACAGCTTGGCGCGCCGGACGCGGCCACGACGGACAACAGTGATGCTTTCGATGTTGGTCGAATGCAGGGGGAACACACGTTCCACGCCTTCACCAAAGGAAATCTTGCGCACGGTGAACGACCCGGCAATGCCTTTGCCGTTGTTGCGTGCGATGCAGACGCCTTCGTAGTTCTGGACACGGGTACGCGTACCTTCGGTCACTTTAAAGCCCACGCGGACAGTGTCTCCGGCGCGGAAGTCTGGGATCTCTTTCCCCAGTTCGGCGATTTGTTCCGCCTCGATCTGTGCAATCAGGTTCATCTGATCGTCTCCTATGAATGCTCGCGGTTAGTCCACGAAGTTTTGCGCGATCTCAGAGCTTCGGTCTGTGTGGCGGGCCCGCCGCAGCGCCCCATCGAAGGTAACATCATCTTTGCTTTGTCTTCTGCCTACGCAGAAAAGGCCGGAGCCGCCAAAAAGCGATTCCAGTTATCGCGTCCTATAAGAGGGATAGTCCCACGGATCAAGAGGGGATCGGCGCAGGAGTGCAGGATGTGACCGGATCAACTGGCGGTGAAATAGGGCCTGAGGTTTTCGCGGACCCGGTCCAGCACGGTATCACCGTCCATGTTGGGAACAAAGGTCTGCCCGGTGATTGCCTGATAGGCATCGATATAGACTTGGCTGGTCGCGGCAATCAGATCGGCGGGGATGTCGGGGATCGGGTCGTTGTACGGATCACAGCGCGCCTCGACCCAGGACCGGATCACGTCCTTGTCGAACGACGGCGGCCGAATACCGTTCTCAAGCGCCTGAGGATAGCCGTCGGCCAACCAGAACCGCGAACTGTCTGGGGTGTGGATTTCATCGGCCAGCATGATGTTGCCCTGTGCATCGGTGCCGAATTCATATTTCGTATCGACAAGGATCAAGCCATTTTTGGCGGCCATCTCCTGACCCCGCGCGAACAGGCGCAGTGCGATGTCGCTGATCTTGTCCCAGTCTGTCTGGGACAGCAGGTTCTGATCGATTATGTCCTGAGCCGTCAGCGGCATGTCATGGCCGCCGTCGAATTCTTTGGACGTGGGGGTGATGATCGGCGCAGGCAAGACCTGATTGTCGCGCAACCCGTCGGGGAAGCTGTGGCCATACATCTGACGCTGGCCTTTTTTATAGAGCGTCAGCACCGACGTGCCAGTCGACCCCGCCAGATAGCCGCGCACCACAATCTCGATCGGGAGGATCGTCAGCCGCTTGCCGATCACCACATTGGGGTCAGGGTATTCCAGCACATGGTTAGGGCAAATATCGCTGGTATGATCGAACCAGAACCGCGCCGTCTGGGTCAGAACCTGTCCCTTGAAAGGGATCGACGTCAAAATACGGTCAAAAGCAGAAATCCTGTCGGATGAGATCAGAATGCGCCGGTCGTCGGGCAGGTCATAGCAATCGCGGACCTTGCCGAAATAGGGGTTCGGAAGTTCGG
>JBFGFW010000376.1:0-3054 GCA_041579395.1 Sulfitobacter sp. | reverse complement strand
CCTCTGGCAAATCGGATGGGGCGTCGGCAATGGTTAGATAGCGCCATCCTTGAAAAGGACGTTTCAGGCTGCCCTGCACCCGTATCAGGTCTGGTTCCAGCACGATGGCGCAGCGGCGAATGCCGTCTTGGCCAATATGTTCGTCGAGGCGGATGATCTTCTGGCGACACTGAATAACGCCCTTAATGACCCAGAATATCGAACCGCCCTGCAGAATTTCGCCTTCCCGTTTCGGCCACATGCGGGTCACATGGCGGGGCAAGCCGTCGGCGGTCTGCGCGCGCTTTGCCAGTTGCCAGGCAGACAGGTCGTCGATGTTTTCGGTACCGACTGACAGTTTCAAAAGATTTACGTACTTATCCACAGAATCCCTCCGGTCCGACACGATATAGGGTAGCGCATCTGTCGCAGGCTTCAAACTGTTGTGCTTGGTCGGGGTGTTGCGCTAAGATGAAACTCTTCCCGAAAAGCGCTCAAGGAATCGATTATGTCACGATTTGCCGCCCCCATTGCCGAACAGATCTGGGACATGAAATACCGCTTCAAGGCTGCGGATGGCACGCCCAAGGACGCCTCTGTCGAGGATACCTGGCGGCGGATCGCGCGTGATCTGGCGCAGGTCGAAGAAGATCCAAACCATTGGGAAGACGTCTTCTACGCTGCACTTGAGGATTTCAAGTTTCTCCCCGCGGGTCGCATCACCGCTGGTGCGGGTACCGCGCGGCGGGTGACGTTGTTCAACTGCTTTGTCATGGGCACGATCCCCGACAGCATGGGCGGCATTTTTGACATGCTCAAGGAAGCGGCCCTGACCATGCAGCAGGGCGGGGGTATCGGCTATGATTTTTCGACAATTCGGCCACGGGGTGCAGATGTCTTGGGTGTGTCGGCAGACGCGTCTGGCCCGCTAAGCTTCATGGACGTGTGGGACGCCATGTGCCGAACCATCATGTCTGCCGGATCGCGCCGGGGCGCGATGATGGCCACGATGCGCTGTGACCATCCGGATGTTGAGGAATTCATCGCCGCCAAGTCAGATCCTGCCCGGTTGCGGATGTTCAACATGTCGGTGCTGATCACCGATCCGTTCATGGATGCGGTCAAGGCGGATGGGCCGTGGGAACTGATGTTTGGTGGCAAGGTGTACCGCACGGTTCAGGCGCGCGATCTATGGAACCGGATCATGAAGGCCACCTTTGAATTTGCTGAACCAGGTGTCATTTTCATTGACCGGATCAACGAGGCCAACAATCTGAGCTATTGCGAGACCATTGCTGCGACAAACCCCTGCGGCGAACAGCCCTTGCCGCCCTATGGGGCCTGTTTGCTCGGGTCGATCAACATGGCAAGGATGGTGGCCGATCCGTTCAGCGACGCGGCACATCTGGACGTCGACGCGCTGGACGCTTTGGTCGCGACCGCGGTGCGCATGATGGACAATGTCGTTGACGTGTCCAAATTCCCCCTGGACGCACAGCAGAAAGAAGCCAAGGCCAAGCGCAGGATCGGCCTGGGCGTCACCGGCCTGGCCGATGCGCTGCTGATGCTGGGATTGCGCTATGGATCAGACGAAGCGGCGGCGCAGACCGAAGCGTGGCTCAAGACTATCGCGCGGGCCGCTTATCTGGCTTCGGTCAGCCTCGCCAAGGAAAAGGGTGCGTTTCCGCTGTTTGATGCCGACGCCTATCTGGCTTCTGGCACCATGCAGCAGATGGACCAGGACGTGCGCGCCGCCATCGCAGTAAACGGTATCCGCAATGCGCTGCTGACATCCATTGCGCCGACCGGGACGATCAGCCTCTATGCCGGCAACGTAAGCTCCGGGATCGAGCCCGTGTTCGCCTATGCCTACACCCGCAAGGTTCTGCAAAAAGACGGATCGCGCACCGAGGAAGAAGTCGTCGATTATGCCGTGCAGATGTGGCGTGATTTGAAGGGTGACAAGCCGTTGCCTGATTATTTCGTCAATGCGCAGACCCTTGCGCCGCTGGATCACGTCAAGATGCAGGCGGCCGCGCAGAAATGGGTGGATTCCAGCATTTCCAAGACGATCAACTGCCCGGAAGATATCAGCTTTGATGCCTTCAAGGACGTCTATATGGCTGCATGGGATCAGGGCTGCAAAGGCTGCACCACCTACCGCCCCAATGACGTGACCGGATCGGTGTTGAGCGTGTCGGAAACAACAGACAACGCCCCCGGTGAAACCGCAGCGCAGGCGATGCCGCAAGAGGGCGGCGAGGTCGTGTACATGTCAGAACCGCTGGACCGGCCGCAGGAACTCGAAGGGTCGACCTACAAGATAAAATGGCCAGACAGCGAACACGCGTTGTACATCACCGTCAACGACGTGATCATAGGCGGCCACCGGCGCCCGTTCGAAGTGTTCATCAACTCAAAGAACATGGAGCATTTCGCCTGGACTGTGGCGCTGACCCGGATGATTTCCGCGGTATTTCGGCGTGGCGGCGATGTGTCGTTCGTGGTGGAGGAGCTGAAGGCCGTCTTCGACCCGCGCGGCGGGGCATGGATGGAGGGCAAATATATCCCCTCGATGTTGGCCGCGATCGGGGGTGTGATCGAACGGCACCTGATCGCAACTGGCTTTATCGCCGGCGAAGGACAGGGCCTGAAATCAGATCCGCAGGCACGGGTCATCGGCCTGGACGCCCCGCGTGGAAAAGCATGCAGCAGCTGCGGCCAGTTCGACCTGCGCATGATCGAAGGCTGCATGACGTGCGGAAGCTGTGGGTACAGTAAATGCGGATAGAATTAGCAACAGATATTGTTGTCGGGACGGGCGTAGTTATGCCAAAACCCCCCATTTGGCTTGCCATGAAGCGGGGGTAAGTTTTGCCATGGGATTGCAACGCGCTAAATTAAAAGGATTTTGGCCGAATGGAATATTTCGGCCGAAATCAACGAAATGACCACGCGTGGCGGCGCTAATTTATGATATGCTAACGAATTCGCAGTGTCTACCGATCCAAATTGGCGAAAAGCGGGATAGTAGGTCGCGGGTTTTCGAAGCCGCAGCATCAAATTCAGTCAAAT
>JBFGFW010000375.1:0-3068 GCA_041579395.1 Sulfitobacter sp. | reverse complement strand
GCCCGGAACAACAGTCGATCGAGCTGTTTCTTGGCAAATTCTCTGGCATCGGCACAGAGGGTCTGAACTTTGCGCCATGGCCATTTGTCGTGGCCGAAGTCTTTGACGTGACGACCAACCGCGCCGAAACCATCGGTGCCGGTCGCAACAGCGGCGATAACGAAGGGCTGATGCTGACCACCGATGAAAACATCGTCGACATCGACTTTCAGGTTGTGTGGAACGTGAAGAATGCAGAGAATTTCAAGTTCTCGCTGCGCGATCCAACATCCTCTGTCCGTGCGATTTCCGAATCCGCAATGCGCGAAATCATCGCGCAATCGGAACTGGCCCCGATTTTGAACCGCGACCGTGCTGCCATCGAAGCGGCCGCGCGCGAGTTGATCCAGACCACGTTGGACAACCGGCAGACCGGTATCAACATTATCCGCGTCAACTTTAACAAGGTCGACCCGCCCAGCCAGACCGTGACCGTGACGGAAGCGGATGGATCATCATCGCAGGAATCCGTCATCGACGCCTTCCGCGATGTACAGGCCGCCGAACAGGAACGCGACCGGGTGGAACGTCAGGCCGACGCCTATGCCAACCGGCGCACGGCCGAGGCACGCGGTGAATCCGCGCGACTTCTGGAGGCCGCCGAAGGATACCGGGCGCGGGTTGTGAACGACGCCGTGGGTGAGGCCAGCCGCTTTGAGGCGGTTTTGACGGAATATTCTGCTGCACCCGAAGTGACCCGAAAGCGTCTGTACCTGGAAACCATGGAAAAGGTGCTTGGCGACGTCGACAAGATCATTCTTGAAAACAATACCAACGGGGACACCCAAGGCGTTGTCCCATACCTGCCGCTGAATGAATTGCGTAGCAGCAATCGAGGATCGAACTGATGCGTAAACTCAATCTTGTAATCCCCGTAATCGTAATTGCGATCATCGCTGCCCTGTCATCGATCTTTATCGTGGACGAACGTGAAAAGGTGCTGGTGCTGCGGTTCGGCCAGATCAAGCAAGTACGCGAAGAAGCGGGAATTGGCTTTAAGCTGCCCTTGCTGGACGAGGTTGTCCGCTATGACGACCGGATCCTATCGCTTGAGACTCCGATGATCGAAGTCACACCTGCCGATGACCGTCGCCTTGAGGTAGATGCTTTCGTTCTCTATCGGATCGCTGATATTCGCCAGTTCCGCCAAGCGCTTGGCACCGACGGAGAGCGTCAGGCTGAAATTCAGCTGAACGGTATCCTGGATGGTCAGATCCGTGCGGTTCTCGGCTCGCAGGGTGTCACATCAAACACCATCCTGTCACCGGAACGCTCGGCGCTGATGGACCAGATCCGCGAACGGTCAGACGCACGCGCGCAGGCACTGGGGCTGGACGTGGTCGATGTGCGCTTGCGGCAGACCAACCTGCCAGAGCAGAACTTTGACGCGACCCTGCAGCGGATGATCGCGGAACGGGCACGGGAAGCGACGGACGAACGCGCGCGTGGTCGTGAAGCGGCGCAGCGTGTGACAGCCCTGGCCGACCGTACCTACGAAGAAATCTTGTCGGAAGCCCGCCGGGATGCCCGCATTACCGAAGGTGAAGCGGACGCCGCCCGCAACAAGATCTTTGCCGAGGCGTATTCCAAAGACGCAGAGTTCTTTGAGTTCTACCGCTCGCTCAGCGCTTACGAGCAGGCGCTACAGGGCAAGAATTCGACCATGGTGATGTCACCTGACAGCGAGTTCTTCAATTACCTGCGGTCAGATCAGGGCAGCCGATCGGTCGAGGGCGAAAACAACTAATCGCGACGCGGTAGCGACAACATCGAAAGGGCCAGCCGCCGCTCTGGCCCTTTTTCATTTTCAATGAAAATTTGCAGAGTATGAGAGCATGACCGCCCAGCCTGGCATATCTGCCTGTGTTTCAAGACGAAACTTTGGTCAACCGACGTTGACATGCGCGTGATGACACACATCTTTCAGCTTGCAGCACCTGCGCCGCGGATGCACTCTGCTTGCGGAACCCTTGGGGGGCCCATGCCCCGCCTATGATCAGGAGACGATGAATGCAGCCGAAGGCCGTATCCCTGTCGAAAACCAATACTATCACCCCACAGATCAGACTTCTGATGATGGGCATGCTGGCGTTGGCCTTTGTAATTTTGCAATCCGTCATGGTTTTTGCAAAGCCGGAAAGCCTGGCCCCTCTGGCCGAAAAGATCAGCCCGTCGGTTGTGAACATCACGACTTCAACCACGGTCGAAGGCCGCACCGGACCGCGCGGCATCGTTCCCGAAGGCTCTCCGTTCGAGGATTTCTTCAAGGAATTTCGCGACCGCAACAAGGAAAACGGTGATGGCCCGCCCGTTCCGCGCAAGTCATCGGCGCTGGGGTCGGGCTTTGTGATATCCGAAGACGGTTATGTGGTCACCAACAACCACGTGATCGAAGGGGCCGACGAAATCATCATCGAATTCTTTTCCGGTCTGGAACTGAAAGCCACTGTGATCGGTACGGACCCGAACACCGATATTGCCCTGCTCAAGGTCGAAGCCCCCGGCGCGCTGCCATTCGTCAGCTTTGGTGACAGCGATATCGCCCGCGTGGGCGACTGGGTCATCGCCATGGGCAACCCGCTGGGGCAGGGGTTTTCCGTCTCGGCCGGTATCGTCTCGGCGCGCAACCGCGCCCTGTCGGGTACCTATGACGATTACATCCAGACCGACGCTGCGATCAACCGGGGCAACTCGGGCGGGCCGCTTTTCAACATGGACGGCGAAGTGATTGGCGTGAACACGGCCATTTTGTCACCAAACGGCGGCTCGATCGGGATCGGTTTTTCGATGGCATCAAACGTCGTGACCCGCGTTGTCGACCAGCTTAAGGAATTTGGCGAAACCCGCCGGGGCTGGTTGGGCGTGCGCATTCAGGATGTCACCCAGGACGTTGCCGATGCGATGGGTCTGGCCAAGGCGACGGGCGCATTGATCACCGACGTTCCGGACGGACCCGCAAAGGACGCCGGGCTCAAGACCGGCGATATCATCCTTAGTTTTGCAGGCGTAGACGTCGAAGACACGCGCAG
>JBFGFW010000374.1:0-3078 GCA_041579395.1 Sulfitobacter sp. | reverse complement strand
GAGGTCGTCAAGCTGGCCATTTAGCATTTCGAATGCTGTTTCAGAAGGCAAGTCGAAGGCGGCGCTTATCCATGTCGCGATGTCCAAATAACGCTTTATGTTTCCTGACGCGGCGCGTTCTGCTTTTTGGTTGAGCCGTAGGACAGGGCCCAGCAGGCGCGCGCAGGTAACGCCATGTGGCGCGGAAAAGCGCCCCCCGATTACGCCGGCCAAACCATGCACCGCGCCCAGTCCGGCATTGGCCAATGCAAGTCCGCCGATCAGGCTGACATAGGCGATTTGGTCACGGGCATTTTTGTCCTCGTGACGGGCAAGATGCGCAAGGGCCGTCAACCCCAAGGGGATGGCCGCGTGGCACAGCGCATCGGTCAACGGGTTGGCCCTGATCGAAAGATAAGGTTCGACCACCTGCGTGACCGCGTCAAAACCGGAAGAGAACGTTATATATGCGGGAGTGTCATCGGTAAGAGACGGATCGACAATCGCCAACCGCGGCAACATCCTGTCGTCACGCAGACTGACCTTACGCCCTGCGGACGGTACGCAAATCACAGCGTTCTTAGTCACCTCTGATCCGGTCCCTGCAGTTGTTGGCATCGCGACGCAAGGCAATGGATCTGCGGTCAACGACCGGCCCCCTCCGACACCTTCAAGGTGGTCAAGCACATCGCCCTGAGCCGGGATCATGGCGGCGACAGCCTTGCCAAGATCAAGCACGGCACCGCCCCCGATTGCCACAACGACATCTACCTTTGCTGCCCGCCCGATCTCCGTTGCGGCATCGACATCAGCGCATGTCGGCTCCCCCTGCCCGTAAACCGAAATGACAATACACCCAAGCTGTTCCAGACGTATCGAGATGTCATCGACTTGCGCAACCGAGCGTCCCCGCACCAAAAGAACACGACTGCCGAAGCGCACGATGTCGTCGACCCCGGCTATCGCCGTTCCACGCCCGAACCTGATCTGACCAGCGGACAGGAAACTGAAGGGGCTGATATTATTGAGCTGTGGTATTGGTATGTCTCCTCAAACGCACAATGCCAATGTGACAGCGCTTTTCGCTTCAAGGAATGGGGCGATGACACTTAAACGTCCCTTTGCATCCTAGATCCAAAGGAAGGCGTCTTTGCAGGCTGTCATGTCAAAAAAAAGCCGGGGCGCGTGTGCGCCCCGGCGAAACGTCAAAGGCTTACTGCCAAGATTTGATCAGCTCGTCGTAACTGATCGTCTTTGGCTCTTCATCCTCGTTTTCCAGTTTCGCGACCGGAGAACCGGGCTGCGCATACCAGTATTCGGGATCTTGCGGCTCGTTCATCTTCGGGCCGATGTCTCCCTGAACGCCAGAGCGTTCAATCCGCTCCATCACGCTCTCTTGTGCTGCGCAAAGCGCATCGAGGGCTTCCTGAGGGGTTTTCGCACCGGACATGGCGTCACCGATGTTCTGCCACCACAATTGGGCCAGCTTCGGATAGTCCGGTACATTCGTGCCGGTTGGCGACCAGGCCACGCGGGCTGGCGAACGGTAGAATTCGATCAGGCCGCCTAGCTTGTTGGCCCGCTCGCTGAAGTGGTCCGAGTTGATCGTCGATTCACGGATGAAGGTAAGACCGACGTCAGCCTTTTTCAGGTCAACCGTTTTGGAGGTGACGAACTGTGCATAGAGCCAAGCGGCCTGTGCACGATCCACAGGTGTGGATTTCATCAATGTCCAAGAGCCCACGTCCTGATAGCCGACCTTTTGGCCGTCCTTCCAGTAAACGCCGTGGGGCGACGGAGCCATGCGCCACTTGGGCGTGCCGTCCTCGTTCATGACCGGCAGGTCTGGCAGAACAGTCGCCGCGGTAAAGGCGGTGTACCAGAACATCTGCTGGGCCACGTTGCCTTGCGCGGGGATTGGTCCGGCTTCGCCAAAGGTCATCCCGGCAGCCGCTGGCGGCGAGTACTTTTGCAGCCATTCGATTGCCTTGGTCACCGCATAGACGGCGGCCGCGTCGTTGGTGGCACCGCCACGCGCAACGCACGAACCTACGGGTTGCGAGTTTTCGTTCACCCGAATGCCCCATTCATCGACCGGTAGACCGTTGGGTTCACCCACATCGCCCATGCCAGCCATGGACATCCACGCGTCCGTGTAGCGCCAGCCAAGACTTGGATCTTTCTTGCCGTAGTCCATGTTGCCGAAGACATCGCCATCCACACCCATGTGGCTAAGGTCACGCCCGGTAAAGAATTCGGCGATATCCTCATATGCAGACCAGTTGACCGGCACACCTAGATCGTAGCCGAATTTCTCTTTGAAATCGGTCTTGTTCTTTTCATCGTTGAACCAGTCATAGCGGAACCAATAAAGGTTCGCGAATTGCTGGTCGGGCAGTTGGTACAACTTGCCATCGGGGGCAGTGGTGAACTGCAGGCCGATAAAGTCATCCAGATCAAGACCGGGGTTGGTCACCTCCGCCCCTTCACCCGCCATCCAGTCAGTCAGGTTGCGGACCTGCTGATAGCGCCAGTGGGTGCCGATCAGATCGGAGTCGTTTACATAGGCGTCATAGATATTTTCGCCTGACTGCATTTGCGTTTGCAATTTTTCGACCACGTCGCCTTCGCCAATCAGGTCATGGGTAACCTTGATGCCGGTGATGGCCGTGAAAGCTGGCGCAAGCACCTGGCTTTCATACTCGTGTGTCGTGATGGTTTCCGAGACGACCTTGATCTCCATGCCCGCATAAGGTGCGGCAGCGTCGACAAAGAATTGCATCTCTGCTTCCTGTCCGGCGCGGTCCAGCACGGAAAGGCCTGCGATCTCGTTGTCGAGAAACGCCGTCGCCGCCTCCATGTCGGCCCATGCCGGCATTGCAAGGCATGCGACCATCGCACACGTTGCCGTTGTTGATTTCAATGATAATTTCATTTTGCCCTCCCAAGGCTCTTATGTTTTTTTTGGTGCGCGTCCGACTGCATTCGGACGTGCCCGTCGTGTCGTTCAAACCCAGCGAAACACCGCTGCGGCGTAGACAAGGCAGGCCAGCAGCGCATAAGGCTGCGGCCCGACCTCCAAACCCAGCCAGATCAGAT
>JBFGFW010000373.1:0-3083 GCA_041579395.1 Sulfitobacter sp. | reverse complement strand
CGCCGCATAATTGGGTGTGCCAAAGGACTGCGCCCACAGCGACGTAAAGCTTTGCGATTGATCGCGCCCGGTAAAGAACGCCAGCTTTTCAGGGGATTTGGCGCGCAGCGGGGCCATCCAGTCGGTGGCGATCTGCAGCGCCTCGTCCCATTCGATCTCCTTGAACTCACCGGATCCACGTTCGCCGACACGTTTAAGCGGCTTGCGCAGGCGGGCGGGGGCGTTGTGCTGCATGATCCCGGCACTACCCTTGGCACATAGGACACCCTTGTTCACAGGATGGTCGCGGTTGCCTTCAATATAGGCGACTTTTAGTTCGCCGTCGGCCCCCTTTTTCATATGCACGTTGATCCCACAGCGGCACGCGCACATATAGCAGGTGGTTTTGCGGATTTCGTCCGAGACAGGGGGGCTGAGGTCAAGCACCGGTTGCTTACTTGTCATGACAATCCTTCGACTGTGGCGCATCCAGCAGCGTTCGCGCCTCATGGGCGATCTGAATTTCTTCCTCCGCTTTCACGGTGTATACGGGAAAGTTTCCCAGCCACGCCAGCTTGTCAACGATGCTGTTCCGGATCCGTGGGGAATTCTCACCGATGCCGCCGGTAAACGCGACCGCATCAAGCCCGCCCATGGCCGCAACCATCGACCCGGCCTGCCGCGCGGCCCAATAGCAAAAATGGTCAATCGCAAAGCGGGCAGCGTCTGTATCACTGTCTTCAAGGGTGCGCATATCGGGGCTAAGGGCGGACAGTCCCAGCAAGCCTGACTGGTGATTCAGCATATTCTCCGCAGCGTCCAACCCCAATTTCCGGACCAGCGCCAGAACCGCGCCTGCATCGATTTCGCCAGCGCGGGTGCCCATGGTCAGCCCGGACAGCGGGGAATATCCCATCGTTGTGGCCACGCTTTGGCCGTCGCGCATCGCACACAGCGACGCGCCGTTGCCAAGGTGAAGCGCCAACAGGCGGGACGGCAGCGTCCCGCTTTGCCGGGGCAGCGCGCGCACCAAGGCGGCATAACTGGTGCCGTGAAACCCATAGCGTTGCAGCCCCTTTAGATCGGGGTGCGGTGGCAGGGCGTAGCGGCGGGCGACAGGGGGCACTGTGGCGTGAAACGCTGTGTCGAAACTGGCACATTGCGACAGGTCCGGCGCGGCATGTGCCACCGCGTCAATCGCCGCCAGATGATGCGGATTGTGCAAGGGGGCCAGCGGGATGCAATCGGCAATCGCCAGCCGCACCGCAGGTGTGATGCGGCTGGCCTGCGTCAGCGTTGTGCCGCCGTGCACCACCCGGTGCGCCACGGCGCGCAGCGAAGTGGTGGCAATTCCGTGCCCTTCGAGCGCGTCGAATACGGCAGCCAGCGCTGCGGCATTGTCGGGCAACGTGGCGGGCCGTGCAGCGTCATCGACCTTGATGCGCCCGGTCCCGCCAACGCCTGTCGCCTCGACCCGAAGCACCTCGGTCAAGTCGCCGTCAAACAGGGCCGTCTTGATCGACGACGACCCTGCATTCATCACCAGAATATGGGTGCCGGGCACCGGATCAGACCGTCTGCGGGCGCATATCGTCCTTGCTGATGCCTGCGACCGACACGGGCTTTTTCATCGCATCACGGCGGAAGGGCTCGCCCAGTTCCTGATTGATCATCGCCTCGATCAGGGTGGTTTTGCCGTGGTTCATCTGGTCGTCGATGGCCTTGTTCAAGGCGGCGGTCAGTTCGTCCATCGTGCGCGCGACGACGCCTTGCAAACCGCAAGACTGTGCGATGCCTGCGTATGACACCTGTTCGTCCAGTTCAGTGCCGACAAAGTTATCGTCGAACCACAGGGTCGAATTCCGCTTTTCGGCACCCCACTGATAGTTGCGGAAGACGACTTGGGTGACCGCGGGCCAATCGCCCCGCCCAATCGCCGTGAGTTCGTTGACCGAAATGCCAAAGGCACCGTCGCCCGCAAAGCCAACGACCGGCACGTCACGGCAGCCGATCTTGGCCCCGACGATGGCAGGCAGGCCATAGCCGCAGGGGCCGAACAGACCGGGGGCCAGATACTTGCGGCCCTCGTCGAATGACGGATAGGCATTGCCGATGGCGCAATTGTTGCCGATGTCGGACGAGATGATCGCGTTGGACGGCAGCGCAGACTGGATCGCGCGCCATGCCATGCGGGGGCTCATCCAGTCGGGCTTGTCCGCGCGGGCGCGCTCGTTCCAGCTTGTGCCGGGATCGTCGTCTTCGTGGTCCATGCTTGACAGTTGCTGTGCCCATTTCGACTTCGTCTGCGAAATCGTCGCCGTTCGGTCCGCGCGCCCGTCATCGCCGGCGCTGTCGGACAGATGCGCCAGCAGTGCCGTCGCCACCTTGGCCGCGTCACCGACGATGCCGACGCTGACCTTCTTTGTCAGGCCGATCCGGTCGGGGTTAATGTCGACCTGGATGATCTTGGCATCCTTGGGCCAGTAATCCATGCCATATCCGGGCAGGGTGGAAAACGGATTGAGCCGGGTGCCAAGGGCCAGCACCACATCGGCCTTGGCGATCAACTCCATCCCCGCCTTGGACCCGTTATAGCCCAACGGCCCGGCAAAAAGCGGATGCCCGCCCGGAAACGCGTCATTGTGCTGGTAGCCCACGCAGACCGGTGCGGACAGGCGTTCGGCCAGCAGTTTGCTGGCCTCGATCCCGCCTTGCGCCAGCACCACGCCTGCGCCGTTCAGGATCACCGGGAATTTTGCATCCGACAGCAGGGTGGCGGCCTTTTCAATCGCCTGCGCCCCGCCCGAGGGCCGCTCGAAGGCGACGATCTGGGGCAGTTCGATATCGATGACCTGTGTCCAGAAATCGCGTGGGATATTGATTTGCGCCGGGGCCGACGCGCGCTTGGCCTGCAGGATCACCCGGTTCAGGGTTTCGGCAATGCGGGTCGGGTCGCGCACTTCTTCCTGATAAGCGACGCAATCGGCGAACAGGTTCATCTGCTCCATTTCCTGAAAGCCGCCTTGGCCGATGGTCTTGTTTGCAGCTTGCGGTGTGACCAACAGGCACGGGGTGTGGTTCCAATAGGCGGTTTTGACGGCGGT
>JBFGFW010000372.1:0-3084 GCA_041579395.1 Sulfitobacter sp. | reverse complement strand
TCACCAGCGCACCGCCCGTGACGCCCGAGGAGCTGAGGTTGGCCAGCGCATCGGACGCCACATTCACGCCCACCGGCCCCTTGAAGGTCACGGCACCCCGTATAGGATAGTGGACTGACGCGGCCAGCATCGCAGCGGCCGCACCTTCGCTGGCGTTCGCCTCAAACCTCACGCCAAGTTCGCCCAGCAATTCCTGTGCATCGGCCAACACGTCCATCAGATGACTGATCGGCGCGCCCTGATACCCGCCCACATAGCCGACGCCATTTTCCAGCAGCGCCTTGGTGATGGCAAGACTACTCTCGCCGGTGAACACGTCGCCCGCGCCTTTGCGCAGATGCTCAACCTCGCGCTTAAAGGATCGCTCAGCCATCAGAACCCCTTTCAAAAATCGTGTTTGCGAATGTTCTTCAGCATCTTTTGCAACGTCGCCACGAAAGCGTTTTTTTCGTCCTGATCAATGCCCGCGAACATCGCCTCATAGGCGGCGGACATATGCGGCCACAGGCGTTCGTAGGCGTCGCGCCCTGCTTCGGTCAGAAAAATCCGCGTCGCGCGGCTGTCGTCGGGGTCGGGTGCGCGCAGGATCAAACCGCTTTGCGCCAAGGCGTCCAAACCGCGACTTAGGGTCGATTGTTGCACCACGGCATAGACGGCCAGTTCGCGGATCAAGATGCCATCCAGCACGGACAAAACCGCAAGGGTTCGCATTTGGGCGGTGGTCAGCCCCAGCTTTGCCATTTCGTCTTGCAAGGCGGCGTTGTAGCGGCCGATGATGCGGTTCATCAGATAAGGAGCGAAGTTCTCCAACCCCATTTCACCCAGTCTGCGCGCCGTTTCCGAAGGTATGACCTGTTGGGTCATCGACGGGTTCCTTCTGCAGTTCCGGGGGAAAGCGCCGCCTGACAATGACACACCAAGTTCAGGCTTTTGGGATCAGGGCCAAAGCTCGAACAGGACTGCCGGTGCCGCGCTGGATTTTCAGCGGAGCGGCAATCAGGATCGCGCCCTTGGCGGGCAGTTTGTCTAGGTTTGCAAGGCTGGCCAGACCAAAGCAGTTGTCGCGGTGCAGCAGGTTATGGGCAGGGTATGGCGGCTCCATCCCGCCGGCCTGACCCGCGTCAGTGCCGATACATTGCGTCCCCCAGCCGACAATCCCCTTGGACAACAAATACTCGATGCAATCCGGGGTAGGGCCAGGGCTGTGCGGTCCGGTGTCGTCGGCGTTCAGGAACTTCGCCTCGTCGTCCACGCGCTTGTCCCAGTCGGTGCGCATCACCACCCATTCGCCTTTTCCGATGGGGCCATGTTCCGCCTCCCACGTCTTGACGCCATCGGCGGTCAGCAGAAAATCCTCGTTCTCGGCGGTTTGTTGCGAGCAGTCGATCACGTTCACCGGGGCCACCAGCCGCCGCACGTCCAGCGTGTCGGTAAACCCGTCGCTATAATCCTTGCCGGTGATCCAGTGATGGGGCGCATCAAAATGGGTACCGGAATGTTCGCCCAGCTTCAGCCAGTTCCACGCAAAGAAAGGCCCGTCATTGTCATATTCGCTGATTTTGTGGATCTCGACCTTGGGTGTGTTCTTGGCGAAATCTGGCGGCAGCTGCAGGATCGGCGTGTCCGGCCCCAACACCCCCGAACAGTCAATCACGTCGACGCCGCCAGAGGCGAGCATCATGGCGAGGTTCGTCAGGTTCTCTGCGCCAGTCATAATCTTCTTTCCCTTTAGGTGCCCAAGCGTTGGTTTCGGTAACGATGCTAAGTAGCGTTATATGCGTTTGCAACTAAAATTGCATCTGGCATATTGCGGGCAACAAAATGAGGTGCTCATGACCGACCCCGCCTATTTCCTGTATCATTCGATTGGCCAATACCCTGGCAAGGCACAGGACATGGCGCGCGCCTTGGCTGGATTTTCGGACGTTTGGGGTGGATTAAACGACGCGCAGTGGCCTGGCGTTC
The DNA here is from genome assembly GCA_041579395.1 of Sulfitobacter sp. Classification (GTDB taxonomy): domain Bacteria; phylum Pseudomonadota; class Alphaproteobacteria; order Rhodobacterales; family Rhodobacteraceae; genus Sulfitobacter. The sequence continues at coordinate 1,119 of JBFGFW010000372.1, read as the reverse complement.
TGACCCGGCGCGAAACATTTCTGAAGCTTTGGCGTGATCTGATCGATGCCCCGGACGGTACTCTGACCAGCGCGGAAAACGTGACGACCGCGCTGTTTTCGATCCTTGGCGGGCTGCCAGTGGACCGTTTGCGCGGCAAGCGCGTGCTGATCGCTGCGGATTGTTTTCCGTCGCTGCACTTCCTGCTGAACGGGCTGGCCGACCGGATGGGGTTTACCCTGCACACCGTGCCGATCAGGCCCGGCGCGTATTGGGTTACGGATCAGGATATGCTGGACGCATGGGAGCCGGACGTCGGGCTGGCCCTGCTTACCTTCGTCACCTCGACCAGCTCGCATCGCTGTGATCTGGACGCCCTGTTGGCGCATGGGCGTGCAATGGGGTCGATTGTCGGGCTGGACCTGACTCAAGGGATCGGGATCGTTCCGTTTTCCCTTAATGAACATCCGGTGGATTTTGCGATTTCCACCAGCCTCAAGTGGCTTTGCGGGACACCGGGGGCCGGGATAATTCAAATGCGGGCTGATCTGATGGCAGAAGTCACGCCCGAGCTACGTGGATGGTTTTCGCAGGACAATCCTTTTTCATGGGACCTTGACGCGTTCTCATATGCCCCCGATGCGCGGCGTTTTGATCATGGAACGCCGTCCGTTTTAGCATGCTTAGGGTCTATTCCCGCACTGGAATGGCACGCGACGCAGGACAATTTGCTGCCGCACAACAGACGCCTGACCGATGCGATCATGCAAAAGGCTGATAGTGCGGGGCTGACCATCGCAACCCCCAGAGCTGACCAGCAACGTGGTGGATCGGTGATGATAGACCTGCCCAAGATTGTTGATGCGCAGGCTTTGGTCGGGCGATTGCGACAGCAGCATGTTCATGTCGATTGCAGGGGCCAGATCTTGCGACTGTCCCCGGGCGCTGTCACCACGCAAGCGCATGTGGATCAGCTGTTCGCAGCATTGAAATCACTGATTTAGAGATTGTTGAAGAATCGTTGCATACGGTCCATCGCCTCTGTCAGCACCTCAATTTCAGCGCAGCCAAAGCAGACGCGCAGATGCCCTTCGCCTGCGGTGCCGTAAAAGCTTCCCGCCTCGACCACCACGCCGGTGT
>JBFGFW010000371.1:0-3103 GCA_041579395.1 Sulfitobacter sp. | reverse complement strand
TTACCACCCGGCGGGTCGTGGCGATTCAGCATGGCAAACAGATCCTGAACCTGTCCGCGTCCTTTCACGTCCAAGAAGAGGGATGGGACTATCAGCACGAGATGCCCGATGTGCCCGGCCCCGACCAATGGCTGGACCGCCCCGACCTGCGCGCACCCTATACCGACCGGATCCCCGAAAAGCACCGCGACGATTTTCTGCGCGAACGTCCCATCGACATCCGCGAGGTTGATCCCCGCGATCTGTTCACCCCGGAAAAGGCCGACGACAAGAACTATCTGTGGTTTCGCATGACAGCAGCAACGGACCAGACGCCGCAAATGCAGCATTGCCTGCTGGCCTATGCGTCGGACATGAACCTGCTGGGATCATCGCTGCGGCCGCATGGGCTGACATGGTTTCAGGGCGGGGTGATGACCGCCAGCTTGGACCACGCCATGTGGTTTCACGCACCCATCGATTTTTCGGACTGGCATCTGTATGCGCTCGATGCGCCGTTTACCGGCGGTGCGCGCGGGTTCAACCGCGGCTTGATCTACAATCAGAACGGCCAGCTTGCCGCCAGCGTCGCCCAAGAAGGGTTGATGCGCCCCTATAAACCAAAGGCGAAACCATGACAGAAACTGGCGGGCGCTATCCGGGCTGGCAGCCCGGCATCGAATTGCGCGATGACTGGCTGGCGCAGGTGAACGAGGTCATCATCGACCCCGACCGCGAGATCGTCGATCCCCACCACCATTTGTGGCGGCACGGCACGCCTGAAAACCCGGCGATCTACGAGATGGACGCGCTGTGGCGCGATACCGGGGCGGGACACAATGTGGTGCAGACGATGTATATCGAATGCCGATCCTACTGGGATCTGGGAGCGCCCGCCCACCTGCAATCTGTCGCCGAAACGCGCACAGTGGCGCAAATGGCCAGCACTGCGGCACCGGGGCAATCCAAGATCGCCGGCATCATCGCGCAGACCGAACTGGTGCTTGAACCGGCCTTGCTGAACGCCGCGCTGGATGCGCACGCGGCAGCGGGGCAGGGCCTGTTCAAAGGTATTCGCAATTCCGGGGCCCGCGATCCCGAACCGCACACGCTGGCCATTCCGGGGCGCGGTGTTCCGGACCAATACGGCGATCCGAAGTTTCGGCGCGGTGCTGCGATCCTGGGCGAACGCGGTTTGACGCTGGACAGCTGGCACTATCACCACCAGCACCAAGAGTTTCTGGACCTTGCCCGCGCCGCCCCCGGCACCACGATGGTTCTTGATCATTTTGGCACGCCCCTTGGCGTCGGTCGCTTCAAAGGTAAACGGGACGAGATTTTCAAAGCGTGGCAAGACCACATGGCCGAACTGGCCGACTGTCCCAATGTGATGGCAAAGCTGGGGGGCCTGTGCATGCCCGACAACGGCTTTGACTATCTGCACCGCGATGCGCCGCCATCTTCGGACGAGATCGTCGAGGATCAGGGCAAATGGTATGCGCATATGCTGGATGTCTTCGGGCCTGACCGCTGCATGTTCGAAAGCAACTTTCCCGTCGATCGCGTGTCGGTCAGCTATGCGGTGATCTGGAACGCGTTCAAGAAGATGTCGGCGCATCTGGATGAAACCGCGAAAGAGGCGCTGTTTTCGGGCACCGCCCGGCGCGTCTATGGTCTGCCGCCCGCGTGATGCGGACGGCAGGGTTTTAAATCAGGCGAACTTGAAAAAACACAGCTTGTTGCCGTCATGGTCGCGCACATATGCACCATAGAAACGGTCCGGCACACGCTGGCCCGGTGTGCCGTCGTCCGTCGCCCCCAGTGAAATCGCCTTGTTGTACATCTCGTCAACCTCGGCCTTGGTCTCGGCGGTGAAGGCCACCATCACCCCGTTGCCGGGATTGGGTATTTCCTTGTTGTAGGGGGTGCAGACCGCGATCATCGGCGTACCGCTACCGGTGCCGATCATGGCGATGCGGCCCGCATCAATCAGCAGTTTGGCACCTTTGCTTTCGAACAAATCGCAATAGAACTTCTTTGCCCGCTCCATATCATTGGTGCCGACGGTGGTATATCCGATCATGTCATGTCCTTTTTCGGGTTGCGAATATGGCCGTATATCCGGTTCAGCTTGCGCATGCCCCCGATCCAACGGTCATAATTGTCGGTTTTCTTGCGCATGTATTCCAGAACCTGCGGATGCGGCAGCACAAGAAATGTCTCGTTTCGGATCGTCTCGACGCAGGCGTCAGCAACCGGTTCAGGTTCCAACATGCCATCCAAGGCCGCCACGGATTCCTCGTGGCCTCGGGTCATTTCGCTGCGCACCGCTTGTGGACACAGCACCGACACCTTGATCCCGTCATCGCCATGCGTCATCGCCAGCCATTCCGCCAAGGCAACGGCGGCATGTTTGGTCACCCCGTAAGGTGCGCAACCGACCTGGTTCAGCAGACCCGCCGCCGATGCGGTGTTCAACAGGTACCCGCCGCCGCGTTCGGTCATCTTGGGCACCAGATGCCGCGCGGCCCAGACATGCGCCATCACGTTGATGTCCCAGATGCGCTGCCAATCGTCGTTGGACACTTCCATGCCGCCCGCCGTCAGAATGCCCGCGTTCGAGCAGAACAGATCAATCGGGCCGATGTCATTCTCGACCGTCTGGATCATCTGCGCGATCTCGTCTTCGACCCCGACATTGACGCCAAACGCCACGCCGCCGACCTGCTCCGCGACCGCCGCTGCGCCGTCCTTGTTCAGATCGACGCACACAATCATTTTTGCACCTTCCGCCGCAAAGCGGACGGCCATCGCCTTGCCGATGCCGCTGGCGGCACCGGTGATGACGATGATTTTATCCTTCAGTTCCATATCAGCCCCTTATGCCCACATGTTCGAACCGCCACACACGGTCAGCGCCTGACCGGTCATGTAGCGGCTTGCATCCGAGGCAAGAAAAACGGCAAGCCCCGCGAAATCCTCCGGCTCGCCCAGACGGCGCAGGGGGATGTCCTCTTTGATGCGCTTTTCGACTTCTGGATTGTCCCACAATTCGCGGGCAAATTCAGTCCGCACCAGACCGGGGCAAATCGCATTGAACCGCAGGCCCTTGGGGCCGAATTCA
>JBFGFW010000370.1:0-3112 GCA_041579395.1 Sulfitobacter sp. | reverse complement strand
CGGTCAGGTTCAAAAGACCAATGCGACACTCAGGAGATGGCTGGGGATAGACGTGGAGGGGACGCAAGATCCCGTTCAGTTTGTCGATATTCTGTCGCGCGCGGGCCGTATCTATTTTGAAACCCATCTGCGCCCCCTCTTGCTGGTAAAAGGGGAGTTTTCGGAGATTGCCATAGATCTTGAGCGCAAAGATGGCACGCGCGTTGGTGTTTTCATCAATGGTTGTGCAACCTTGGCCGATGATCGCATGGTCAGCGCCCATTTCAGCATTTTTCAGAACACGCAGCGCCAGTCATTCGAGCGCGAATTGGTAGCAAAGCGCCGCGAAAGCGACGCATTCAAAAGCCTTGTTCGATCTTCACCCTATGCGATCGTGGCGGCGGATGAAAATTTGGTCATTCAAGAATGGAACAACGCCGCGGAACGGCTGTTCGGACATACCTCAGCGGAAGTGATCGGCCAGCGTTTGGATGCGCTTTTGATCCCGGCCGAGGATATAGAGAAAGTACCTGTTGAAAGGTCACGCGTCCATTCTGGTGAAACCGTGAGAAATGAAACCCTGCGCCGCCATAAGGATGGTACTTTGGTTCAGGTCGAAAAAAGCATCGCCCCAATCCTAGATGATGCGCAGAAGTTCAGCGGCTTTGTCGCGATCTACAGCGATATCAGCGCGCGCAAATCTTCTGAGGCTCAGCTTCAGACTTTGATGCAGGAAGTGAACCACAGATCTAAAAACATGCTGTCGGTTGTTCAGGTAATCGCCCGGCAGACCGCGCGGCTCTACGAGGGGGCCGACTTCATCTCGATGTTCAACAACCGCTTGGCGAGCCTTACCTCGAATCAAGATCTTTTGATCAACGGCCACGGTGATCACGTTGACCTTGAAACGATTGCCCGCGCACAATTCGCGCATCTTATCGACGCAAAAGACCCACGCGTCACGATCGAAGGCCCCACAATTCATCTTGACGAAGCGGTGTCTCAGGCCATGGGAATGGCCATCTTCGAGCTGGTCACCAACGCAGCAAAATACGGTGCCTTGTCACACAGCGATGGCAAGGTCGCATTGACCTGGACGATCACCGATGAGACGCCACCGAATTTCGATATGTCGTGGGTGGAAGCTGACGGTCCGGCGGTGACGAAACCGACGCGGAAAGGCTTTGGTTTTCAGGTCACGGGCCCAATTCTTGAAGGTATCACATCAGGAAAGACTAACCGAGACTACGCCGAAAAAGGTTTTCGTTGGTCGCTAAGGGCCCCCTATCGCAAGCCAAGCGAGCAAGTTGATCGGTCAGACTCCGAGACGGACGTTTGCTTGGATTAAGCCGCATTTGCCTTAAAAGACCTTGACGCAGGCAGTGGGCCACATGGTGCCAATGCGATGGCAGCACCTTGCGGTAAATCGTCGATAAGAACCGTTAATGGGTCCATGCACCGCGGCGTGCGGTCGCGAAGTTTTCGCCATAACCACCGGGGCGAATGTTTGCGCGACGCTTGTGGGGCTCCTGCACCACCGCGTCGATGCCGTGGGTACGGGCATATTCAACCGCTTCGTCCTTGGTGTCGAACTGCAGCCTGACTTGGGTCTGTGTGTCCTTCGACGATGTCCACCCCATCAGCGGGTCCACTTCGCGCGCGCTTGCGGGTTCAAATTCCAACATCCAGATGTTTGTCTTGGCCGCGCCAGATGACATTGCAGTTCGTGCAGGCTGATAAATCCGGGCGCGCATGGCTCATTCTCCGCTGAGGTATTCCAGTTTATCGGGCATCTTAGCAAGATGATCAAGGTATCACCCTAACTTGTATTGTTTTCGCGTTACAAATGCTGCGGCGCAGCATATAGTGAGGTATGCTAGAGGAGCAATTTGATGAACCCGTTGACGATTTTCACTTTAAACACGCAACTCGCCTCCCTGATGATGGACACCCAAGCCGTGATGTCCCTTCGGATTTTGGGCATGACAGGCGCATTGCCGCAAAGCCGCGGTGAAAATACCCGCATGGTCAACGAAAAGACCACAGCGATGGTCAAAGCCTTTGAAGCTGCGACGAAAACCGCAATGGCTGGCGGTCGGCCCGACCAGATCATGACCGCAGCCATGGCTCCGGTCCGCAAGAAAGCCCGCGCGAACCGCAAGCTGGTGACGAAGTAAAGCAGGTTTTGTCGGGAATGAAAAAGAGATGCGGGCCAGCAATATAAACGCCATGGTGACGGTCCAGGGAAAGGCGCAAAACTTTCAGTATGTGATTGGTAGAGACGTCCCATTGTACCGTGCCCAGGGATTCGCATTGGCCCATGGCCAACGCCGGCAGGCTGCTCGCCCGGGACACTGAAGCCGCCCGGCCACACGCGATCTTGCACTTCCAAGGCAGGCCGACAATCCGCTTGATGATACGTTTTCCAGCGGCGGCAAGATGGACGCTCCGATCAGCGTAAAGGCGGTTCAGCGCGCCGAAAAAGCGTAATACCCCTTGAACCCCAGATGAAAAACGACACCTTAGGATGAACCCCGAAGGAACCCGCCATGGCGTATGCTCATTCCGACAGTTTACCGGAACGCAAGGAAGCTTACCTTGCGAACCCGGCCCCGAATGTGCGCGAACGCCCCAAGCTTGAGGGTGGGCGCAAGTTTGTTCTGGCAACTGAATTCGAGCCCGCTGGCGACCAGCCCACAGCCATTCAGGAATTGTCCGAAGGTGTGCGATCGGGCGAGCGGGATCAGGTTTTGCTGGGGGCGACCGGTACCGGCAAGACCTTTACCATGGCCAAGGTCATCGAGGAAACGCAACGCCCTGCCATCATCCTGGCCCCCAACAAAACGCTGGCTGCACAGCTTTATGGGGAATTCAAAGGCTTCTTTCCCCAGAACGCCGTTGAATATTTTGTCAGCTACTATGACTATTATCAGCCCGAGGCTTATGGTGCGCGCTCTGACACCTTCATCGAGAAGGAATCGCAGATCAACGAACAGATCGACCGGATGCGCCACTCGGCCACCCGCGCGCTGCTCGAACGCGACGACGTGATCATCGTCGCCTCGGTCTCGTGCCTGTACGGTATTGGTTCGGTGGAGACCTATTCGGCGATGATTTTCGACCTCAAGACAGG
>JBFGFW010000369.1:0-3114 GCA_041579395.1 Sulfitobacter sp. | reverse complement strand
TGGCTCAGCCTGCGCGAATGTTTCATCGGGTTTGCGCCTGGCACGGTGCTAGGCGTCAGTTTCTCGGGCGAGTTAGCCTATGAAATCCACGTGCCAAACAACGCGCTTTATGCCGCCTATCTGGCCCTGCGCGAGGCTGGCAAGACGCATGGCCTTAAGCTCTTCGGCGCCCGCGCGGTGGAATCGATGCGGATGGAGAAAGGCTTTATGCACTGGAAAGCTGACCTGCTGACCGAGTTCGACCCGTTTGAGACCGCGCTGGACCGTTTCGTAAAACCCGAAAAGCCCGCCGATTTCATTGGGAAGGAGGCGCTTCGCAAGCGCATGGAAGAAGGGCCGCGCAAAAAACTGGTAACGCTCAAGGTCGACGCGACCCATGCCCCGGCCCATGGCGGTGCCTCACTCATGCAAGACGGGAAGGTCGTCGGCACCGTAACCTCAGGCGATTGGGGGCACCGGGTGGGCATGAACCTCGCCTATGCTTTTGTCGATCCGGCGCTGGCCTCGCCCGGCACGCAAATCCCGCTTGATCTCTATGGGGAAATGGTCGGCACCGAGGTGATCGACCCCTCGCCATATGATCCTTCCTATGCGCTAATGCGCGGATAACATGATGGGCAGGGGCCGGTGCAACACTGGCCCCGTCCCGCACCAAGGTCATCCAGCGGCAATGCGTTCCGCTGCACACCCAATAGCTACGACAAGGATTATCCATGCACCTCTCCCGTTTTCCCCGCGTCCACCTTGCCCATCTGCCGACACCGCTTGAGCATATGAAACGGCTGTCAAAAGAGCTTGGCACCGAGATTTGGATCAAGCGGGACGATTGCACCGGCCTTTCCACGGGAGGCAACAAGACCCGCAAGTTGGAATTTCTGATGGCCGAGGCCATCGAGCAGGGCGCTGACATGGTGATGACTCAAGGTGCCACCCAAACCAACCACGGCCGCCAGACCGCTGCCGCTGCGGCGAAGCTGGGGCTTGCCTGTCACATCCTGCTAGAAGACCGCACCGGATATGACGACGCCAACTACAACACCAATGGCAATGTGCTGTTAGATCACCTGCACGGCGCGACGACTGAGAAGTTCCCCGGTGGCCATGACATGCCCGGCGAGATGGAAAAGGCCGCCGAAAAGAAACGGGCCGAGGGTCATAAGGTTTACGTCATCCCCGGCGGGGGCTCGAACCCCACAGGCGCATTGGGCTATGTGAACTGTGCGTTTGAGCTGCTGAACCAAGTGAACACTTCCGGCATGAAGATCGACCGGCTGGTGCACGGCACCGGGTCCTCGGGCACACAGGCGGGGCTTGTCACCGGCATGTGCGCGATGAACGCCCAGATCCCCATTCTCGGCATCGGCACCCGCGCGCCGCAGCCCAAGCAAGAGCAGATGGTCTATGATCTGGCCTGCAAAACCGCCGAGAAGCTGGGCTGCGCCGGCGTGGTCAAGCGCGAGGATGTGATGGCCAACACCGATTATGTTGGCGAGGGCTACGGCTTGCCCACCGACAGCGGCATCGAGGCGATCCAGATGTTTGCCGAGCTTGAAGGCATCCTGCTTGATCCATGCTACTCTGCCAAAGGGGCGGCGGGTCTCATTGATCTCGCCCGCAAAGGCACGTTTAAGGACGAGCGTGTGGTTTTCCTCCACACCGGCGGCGCGGCGGCGCTTGGCGGCTATGACTTCGCCTTTGACACCGCCAATCGCTGGGTCAACCTGTAAGAGAGGGCGGCTCAAGTGGTGCGCAAGTTTACTGGCAGTTTCACCCAGCAAGAGGGGCTTTCCGAAGATGCAATCGCAGCCGCGGTTGCAGTCCTGCGGTCTGGCCGCTTGCACCGCTACAACCTCGCCCCGGGTGAGGCCGGAGAGGTGGCACAGCTTGAGGCCGAATATCGTGATTGGCAGGGCAGCAAGTTCTGCCTTGCCGTCACCTCGGGCGGGCAGGCGTTGCAAATCGCCCTGCGCGCCTGCGATGTAGCGCCGGGCGACAAGGTGTTGACCAATGCCTATACGCTGGCCCCGGTGCCCGGTGCGATCCGGGCGGTGGGCGCTGATGCGGTGCTGGTCGAGATCGACGAGAACCTGAGGCTCGACCTTGATGACCTAGGCGCCAAAATCGCAAGTTCGGGCGCGCGGGTGCTGCTGTTGTCGCATATGCGCGGACACCTGTGTGACATGGAGCGGATGATGTCGATCTGCGATGCGGCGCAGGTGACCGTCGTCGAGGATTGCGCCCACACGATGGGGGCGCGGTGGAACGGCACGCGGTCCGGCAATTTCGGTAAAGTGGCCTGTTTCTCGACCCAGACCTACAAGCACATGAATTCGGGCGAGGGGGGATTGCTTGCCACGGACGACGCCGAGCTTGCCGCCCGCGCAACGATTTTGTCGGGCAGCTACATGCTTTATGAACGCCACGGTGCGGGGCCAACGCCAGAGGCCTTTGCCGATGCGCGCTACGACATGCCTAATTGCTCGGCCCGGATGGACGCATTGCGCGCGGCGATCCTGCGGCCGCAACTGGCCGAGCTTGACACCAACATTGCCCGCTGGAACGCCCGCTATGCATTGGTTAAGAAAAGGTTGGAAGCGCAGCACGGTATTGCGACGATCACGCTACCCTCCGCCGAAGAACATGTAGGCTCCTCCATTCAATTCCGCCTGCCGGAGTTTACGGCAGAGCAGTGCCGGGCAATGCTGGATGCCGCCGCAGCCCGTGGGGTGGAGCTGAAATGGTTCGGCGCGAAAGAGCCTGCGGGCTTTACCTCAGCGCATCATTCTTGGCGATATGTCCCGGCGCAGAGCCTGCCCACGACAGACCGGATCATGGCGACGCTTTTCGATATGCGCCTACCGCTTAGCTTCTCGCGCGGCGATTGCGCATTGATCGCCGAGTTGATCTGTGACGCGGTGAGCGAGGTGGCATCATGAATCGCCCAGTCGTCGGCGTATTGGGAGGCATGGGGCCAGAGGCCACCATCCTGCTGCAACAGCGGGTGCTTGCTACGGTCAACGCCCAAGACGACGCCGATCACCTGCCGCTTTTGATCGATATGAACCCGCAGGTGCCGTCCCGCATCGCACATCTGATCGAGGGGACTGGAGAAGA
>JBFGFW010000368.1:0-3118 GCA_041579395.1 Sulfitobacter sp. | reverse complement strand
TTTTACGACGATCACCTGCAATTGCTGCGCCGCTCTGATTGTTTTGTGGCGCGAAAAATCTGGCCCAAAGCAGATCGTCTTTACGAGGCGTTTCTGACCGACGAAGCCGGCGCGATGAAGAAGACCGAGCCTAACCCAGGCAAGATCGACCGCATTTTTGCCAAGGCGGTTGAACGACGGACGCGCGGCCGGTCGGGCCTATACATGCAAAGCCGCTTTCCGAATGAAGACTGGGAAAATGGTGTAACAGCTGCGCCCTATTCGATGTTTCAGGGGTTTTCCGAACTGTTCGAGAATTTTGAACCTTGGCTGGCCAAAGCCACCGGTGCCCGCGTGCATGGCCATCTTTTTGCGCCCGACGGCGTACAGTATGCCGACCACCAGACTGCCATCAACGGTGCGCTCAGCGACAGCGCCGTGGTCCGCGATTACAATGCCAAGGCGTTTCTGACGAATCTGATCTGGAACACGCGCGGTGAACGCCAGTGTTTCCAATTTGGCCCCGGCGACAATCAGGATGTGTGCTGGCGCATTGCCAAAGACCCCAACGCTCAGGTTTCCGTGATCACGGGGGCCTGGTCGGTGCCGTTGTTCCGGTCGAACATGGATTTTGCGGACATTCGCCGCGGTGCTGCCGCATTGCAAAAGATCGAAAGCGAACACATGAATATTCTGCGCTCGCCGCACACCAAGGCGCGGGTCCGCATCTGGACAATGGCCGAGTTTATCGAAGCACCGATGGAGCCTTTGCAAGGGATCCTGGATGAGATTGGCCAGATCAAACTGCGCCGGATTTCCGAAGTGCCGCAAATGATCGATCTGACGGGCTTTGGGCAATTTCTGCAAAACCTCAAGAACCAAGGCATGCACCCCTATCTGATGGGCGATTTTCCGGTTGAACGCGGCATAGCGGCGACCCAAAAACCGCCACGCAAACCCTATCTCGTGCAATAAATCATGGCCAAGCCATTTGACAGTTTTGTTGTTTTCGCAGAGATGCGCACCGGATCGAACTTTCTGGAAACCAATCTGAACGCGTTCAATGGCATCACTTGCCACGGCGAGGCGTTTAATCCGCATTTCATCGGCTATCCGAATGCAACCGAGATTTTGGGCGTTGATCAGGAAAAACGCGATGCAAACCCGGATGTGTTACTGAGCGCAATCCGTTCCCGGTCGACCGGGCTTGGCGGTTTTCGGTACTTCCATGATCATGACCCCCGCGTGCTGGATAAACTGATCGCAGATGTCACCTGCGCGAAGGTCGTGCTGACCCGCAATCCTGTCGAAAGTTATGTCAGTTGGAAAATCGCCCAAGCGACAGGGCAATGGAAACTGACCGACATGAAGGCCTATAAAGCCGGCCAAGCGCTATTCGATGCAGCAGAGTTCGCCGCACATCTTGAGGCGCTACAGGCTTTCCAGCTGATGTTGCTCAACCGGTTGCAGACGTCTGGCCAGACGGCTTTTTACGTCGCTTATGAGGATCTGCAAAGTGTCGACGTGATGAACGGGCTTGCGCGTTATCTGGGTGTCGATGAAACGCTTGAGGCGCTGGACAAGAGCCTGAAGAAACAGAACCCCGATCCAATTTCGACCAAGGTCAGCAATTACGAAGATATGCTGGCCGCGCTTGGAAAGTTGGACCGGTTTGATCTGACACGGACGCCCAATTTCGAACCGCGCCGCGGCCCTGTCGTGCCATCTTATGTCGCGGCGGCCCAGACACCGCTGTTGTATTTACCATTGCGCAGCGGGCCAGAGCCGCAGGTACTGGACTGGCTGGCCGCCTTGGATGGGGTCACGCAAAACCAACTGCTTGGCAAGATGAACCAGAAAGATTTGCGTCAATGGAAACGCCGGAACACTGGCCACCGCAGCTTTACGGTTCTGCGCCATCCCGTAGACCGTGCCCATGACGCGTTCTGCCGTCACATCGTGACGACTGGCAAGGGCAGTTATACCCAATTGCGCGCCAACCTGATCAAGCGCTACAAGCTGCCGCTGCCCGAAGGAGAACCGGACGGCAACTACGATGCGACGGCGCACCGGGCAGCGTTCAAGGCGTTTTTGGCTTTTCTCAAGGGCAATCTGAACGGCCAAACCGCGATCCGCGTCGATCAGGCGTGGTGCACGCAGGCCCAGGCGCTTCAGGGGTTTGGCGAATTTGCACTGCCCGATCGCGTCATTCGCGAGGCTGATCTGAACATAGAGTTGGGCCAGTTGGCGGAAGCTGTTGGGATCACATCAGCGCCCCGCGTTGGGCCGCGCCCTGAGACCCTCCCTTTTAACCTGTCAGACATCTATGATGCCGAAATCGAAAACCTGACGTCAGACGCCTATCAGCGGGACTATATGATTTTTGGCTTCGGCTACTGGGCCTAGACGCCTAAGCGGCCTGCGAAGCCTGCGCTTCTGTCAAAATCGTGTACAGCGTCGCTGGTTCAGGATTGGCCCGCAATTTCGCGCAAACTGACGCATTGCGCAAAGTGCGCGACACCAATGCCAGTGCCTTAAGATGTTCGATGCCGGCATTTTCGGGCGCAAAAAGCGCGAAAGCAATGTCGACGGGCTGACGATCCACCGCGTTGAAATCAATAGGTTTATCGAGCAGAACAAAAGCACCCAACACCCTATCCAGACCGTCCAGTCTGGCATGGGGCAACGCCACCCCATGGCCCACACCTGTTGGGCCAAGGGATTCGCGTGTTTGCAGGGCTTCGACGACCGTGCTTGCATCCAACCCGTAAGCATGATGCGCCAACTCGCCAATATCATGGAGCAAGCGCTTTTTGCTTGAGGCTGAAGTCAGGACCTTGACGGCCCCCGGCTTTAGAATTGTCGCAAAATTCATTCTGCTCGTTCTGCTTTCGGACGCCTGCGCGCCCGGTTTCGGATTAGGCCGGATCGATCCAGCCGATGTTCCCGTCCTCGCGACGGTACACGACGTTTACGCCGTCTTTCCCTTGCTTGCGAAACACGACGACAGGAGAGCCCGAGATTTCCATTTGCATGACAGCTTCACCAACAGACAAGGTTGCGATCTTGGTCTGCATTTCCGCGATAATCATGGGTTGAAGGGTTTCGGGTTCCTGCGCTTCTGAATCGCTTTCTGAGG
>JBFGFW010000367.1:0-3133 GCA_041579395.1 Sulfitobacter sp. | reverse complement strand
CATGGGCCGGGCTGCGCAGTTTTGCGCCGGACCGCACACTTGTGTTGGGCCCCGACCCCAACATGCCTGATTTCATCTGGTGCGCCGGTCAGGGCGGTTATGGGTTCCAGACCAGCGCCGCCGCGTCGCAACTGGTGGCCGACCTGACATTTGGTCGCGCTTCATCATTGTCTGACGCGACGGTTGCCGCCCTGCGACCAGACCGGCTGCGCGGATGACGGGCTGCCTGCCCCCAACGGCCAGCGTCGCCCTGCCAGCATCGGGCGCAAAGCTGCACGCGCCTGCGGCTGATCGCAATGTCGACGCCTTGTGCGACATGCTGCGCGCCCATGCGCCCAGAACCGGCCGCGCGCTTGAGATTGCCAGCGGCACGGGTCAGCACGTCGTGGCTTTTGGTGTCGCACTGCCGGGTCTGCATTGGCAACCTTCGGAACCCGATGCCACCCGCCGCGCCAGCATTGACGCCTATGTGGCAGAGGCCGGGCTGACAAACGTCGCATCTGCAATCCCGCTGGATGCGGCACAGCCCGGATGGCACCGCGCGCTTGCCGGTCAGAATTTGATCCTGCTGGCCAATCTGTTGCATCTGATCCCCACCGCAGATGTCCGGCAGGTGATCACCGAAACGGCTTTGGCGCTGGCTCAGGACGGCGCGCTTATCCTTTACGGTCCGTTTCGTCGCGATGGCGCACTGACGTCGCCGGGCGATGTGAGATTTGACGCCGAATTGCGGAACGCCGACCCCGCTATCGGATACAAAGACACGGTCGACATGGCAGCATGGCTCAGCGATGCTGGTTTAAGTTCCATCGATCCGGTCGAGATGCCCGCCAACAACCTCGCAATCATTGCCAGAAAGTCCTGAACATGCGCCTGTCCCGCCTTTGTGTCCTGATCGCCGTGCTTGCCCTTGCGGCCTGCGGCACGAAACAGATTTCCGTTCCTTTGGGCCAAGTCACCGGGGCCGATTTCGGTGATCGCAAGCCGGTTGACTGGACGGGGCGCACCCCGGAAAGCTATCCGGTACACGGCATCGACGTTGCGCGTTTTCAGACCAGTCTGGACTGGAGTGCAGCACGTGTCGGCGGCGTGAATTTCGCGTTTATCAAAGCGACCGAAGGCGGCGATCTGCTGGACCCGATGTTCAAAGATCACTGGGATGGTGCAGGGCGTGCTGGTGTCGCACGCGGGGCCTATCATTTCTACTATTTCTGCACGACGCCAGAAAAACAGGCCAGCTGGTTCATCCAAAATGTCGCAAAAACACCCGGTATGCTGCCGCCGGTGCTGGACATGGAATGGAACCCGTTTTCGCCAACCTGCACGCTGCGACCGCCCGCAGAAACTGTGCGCCGCAACATGAGGATCTTCATGCGCCTGCTTGACGCACACTATGGTCAGCGGCCGGTCGTCTATACCACGCCGGAATTTTATGCCCAGAACGGACTGGGACAGATGCGGGGCGTTGAGTTCTGGCTGCGGTCAACTGCCGTGCATCCCAACGAAAAATACCCCGACGAACGCTGGAGCTTTTGGCAATACACCAGCACCGGGCGGGTACCCGGCGCGTCAGGTGACATTGATATCAACGTCTATGCGGGCAGCACCGACAGCTGGACCAGCTGGCTGTCCCGTCGCCGGGTCCACTAGGTTCCTCGCATCCCTTCGGGAAACTTTTGCCGGATAGCGCGCACCGCGTTTGGGTGATTGCCATGCACGGCAAACCCAATAGGGGCAACCGAATTCACCACTCGGTTGCCCCCCTTGATCATCATTGACGTCATCGAAGTCAACGTCATCGGATGTCGTTTAGCCATCCACCCGGATCGTGGTGTTTTTCGGATCATAGGGGCTGTCTTCGACGATTTCGGCGTCCCAAAGCTGGTCAAACATCTTGACCTTCAACTTGGTGCCCACCGCAGCGTGTTCGGGTTTGACATAGCCCATACCGATGGATTTTCCGAAAGCTACGGAATAACCACCCGATGTCAGACGCCCAACCCGCGTGTCCCCGTGGTACAACACTTCGCGGCCCCACGGATCGGCATCGTCCGGCCCGTCGATCAAAAGCGTCACGCAGGTGCTGCGGATGCCATGCGCCTGCATCGCTTCCTTGCCGTTGAAATCTTTGGAAAGGTCCACGAAACGCGGCAGATCGGCTTCCAACGGCGTCGCATCCCGGCCCAGTTCGGTGCCGAAGGCGCGATAGGATTTTTCCTGCCGCAACCAATTCTGCGCCCGCGCGCCGACCAGCTTCATGCCGTGCTTTTCACCGGCCTTTTCCAGCAGATCGAACAGGTGGTTCTGCATCTCGATCGGGTGATGCAACTCCCACCCCAGCTCTCCGGTATAGGCAACACGGATGGCGCGCACCGGTACCATGCCCAGTTCGATATTGCGCATGGTCAGCCACGGGAACCGCTTGTTGGACAGCACCGTTTCGGGATCGGCGTCCTTGACGATCTCTTTCAGGACATCGCGTGACTTCGGTCCGGCGATGGCGAAAACACCCCATTGTGTGGTCACGTCATGGCATTCGACATAGCCGAACTCTGGGGCCTTATCCTCGATCGCCTTGCGCAGGTAATCGCTGTCATAGGCCGTCCAGGCCCCTGCAGACACGAGGTAATATTCGTTCTCCGCCAGTCGCACGATGGTATATTCGGTGCGCGTGGTGCCGGCCCCGGTCAGCGCATAGGTCAGGTTGATACGGCCCACCGATGGCAGCTTGTTGCAGGTGAACCAGTTCAAAAACTCAGTCGCTCCCGGCCCCTTGACCAGATGTTTGGTAAAGGCGGTCGCATCGATCAGGCCCACGCCCTCGCGGATCGCCTTGGCCTCATCGACCGCATGCTGCCACCAGCCGCCGCGCCGGAAGGACCGGCTGTCGTGGTCATTGAACCCCAGCGGCGCAAAGTAGTTCGGGCGTTCCCACCCGTTCACATGGCCGAACTGTGCGCCACGGGCGGCCTGACGGTCATAGGCAGGCGAGGTGCGCAAGGGCCGACACGCGGGGCGCTCCTCATCCGGGTGGTGCAGGATATAGACGTGTTCATAGGCCTCTTCGTTCTTGCGCGCGGCATATTCGGTGGTCATCCAGTCGCCATAGCGTTTGGGGTCCAGCGACGCCATG